>NZ_JBEZEV010000016.1:0-88686 GCF_040649055.1 Micromonospora sp. NPDC049060 | reverse complement strand
CGCTCGTCGTCGCCGCCGGGGTCGCCGCCGGGTGGGCGGCGCTCACCTCCTGGCTGCCGGTCGTGGTCGTGCTCTGGCTGTTCCAGCTCAGCGAGGGTGCCGCCTCCGTGCCGGGCGCGCTGCGCGCCGGGCTGGCCGGCTGGCTGCTCGGGCACGGCGTGCCGCTGGACACCGCCGCCGGCCCGCTCGGGCTGGCCCCGCTGGCGCTGACCGCCCTGGTCGTCTGGCGGCTGACCCGGGCGGGCGTGCACGCCAGCCGGGCCATCGGTGCCCGGGGCGGCCGGTCACTCCGGCAGGCGCTCCTCGCCGCCGGCGCGGTCGGCGTCGCGTACGCGCTGCTCGGGGTGCTCGGCGCGGTGCTGGCCGGCGCGTCACCGGTGCGCGCCGGGCTGACCCTCCTGGTGCTCGGCACGCTCGGGGCCCTGGTGGGCTCGGCCCGGACCACGCGCGTGGCCGGCCTGCTCGCCGCGCGGTCCCCGGAGGCGCTGCGCGACGGGATCCGCACCGGGCTCGTCGCCGGGCTGCTGCTGTTCGGCGCGGGGGCCGGCGCGGCGGGGCTCGCCGTGGCCACCGGGGGCGGGGACGCCGCCGACCTGATCGGGGCCTACCGCACCGGGGTCGCCGGCCAGGCCGGGATCACGCTGGTCAGCCTCGCCTACGCGCCCAACGCCACGGTCTGGTCGGTCAGCTACCTGCTCGGCCCGGGTTTCGCCGTCGGCACCGACACGGCGGTACGCACCAGCGAGGTCTCCGTGGGGGCGCTGCCGGCCGTACCGCTGCTGGCCGGGCTGCCGCGCGGGCCGGTCGACGGGCTCGGCGCCGGGCTGCTCGCGGTGCCGGTCCTCGCCGGGATGGCCGCGGGCTGGCTGCTGGCCCGCCGGCTGCTCCGGCTCGCCGCCGACGACCGGGCGCCGCTGCGCTGGGGGCCGCTGCTCGGGGCGGCGGCGCTCGCCGGCCCGGTGGCCGGCCTGCTGCTGGGCGCCGCCGCGGCCGCCTCCGCCGGATCGCTCGGTGGCGGCCGGCTGGTCCAGGTGGGGCCCGTCGCCTGGCAGGTGGCGGCGGTGGCGACCGCGGTCGTCACGGTCGGGGCGCTGATCGGCGCCGCCGCGACCCGGGTGCTGTCCCGCGCGCCCCGCTGAGGGGCCGGGAGACGCCGAAGGGGCGCCCCGGACAGGCCGGGACGCCCCTGTCGCATGACGGTCAGGGCTGGTTGGGCAGCGTCAGACTGAAGCCCAGGAAGATGATCTGGAGCAGGCCGAGCACGACGCCGATGGCGCCGCAGATCAGGCCGGCGAGGGCCTGACCGTTGTTGTCGGCCAGCCCCTGGGCGGCCTTCTGCTTGCCCATCCACCCGGTCACCAGCGCACCGATGCCCAGCGGGATGCCGAGGTAGCAGCAGACCAGCGGGATCGAGGCGATGCCGAGGATCATGGATACCAGGCCGAGGGTGTTCTGCTGCTGCCCCGGCCCCTTCGCGGCGAATCCCGCGTTGGGGTACATGGGCGGCTGCGAGTACGCCTGCTGGCCGTACGGGTCCTGGTACGGCTGCTGCCCGTACGGCTGACCCGGCGCCGGCTGCCCGTAGGGCTGGCCCGAGGTCGGCGGCTGGCCGTAGGGGTCCTGCTGGCCGTACGGATCCTGCGGCGCGGCGTACGGGTCGTTCGGCTGCCCGGAGACGGGCTGCTGACCGTACGGCGCCGCCGGCGGCGGGGCGTACGGGTCGTGGTGCGGCGCGTTCGGATCGTGGTGCGGCTGCTGGCCGTACGGATCCTGTCCGGGGTAACCGGGCTGCATGCGACTCCTCGTCCGATCTGTCAGTAGCTGCTGGTGGAGGTGTCGCCGCCCACCACACCGGCGAGCCCACCGAGCAGGCAGCACACCAGCACGATCACGTACCAGCTGATGCCGACGATGAGGGCCCACTTGGACCACTTCTTCGACTCGGCGGCGGCGGCCTGGGCCCCGGCGTAGTCGCCCTGCTGGAGCAGGGGGTTCACCTTGGAGGCGTTGATGATCGCCGGGATGGCCAGCGGCCAGAAGAGGAAGATGGCGACGATCGACATCGTCATGTTGTTGTTGATCTGCGGCTGCTGCGGCTGGTATCCGGGCTGCATTTCGGCGTACTCCTCATTCCACTCGACACCCTCGCGGGGCGTCGGATCACTGACGGGTGCGGGCCGACGCGCGCCGGGCCCGAGCGACCGGCAGCGTACCTGGTCCGGGCCATTCGCGTCGTCGGTGAATGTCGCAATGCCCAGCGGATGGACGCGGCGGCAGGCCCGATAGGGTGGCCCGGTGACCGAGCCTGCGCCCGTCGCCCGCATCGTCGTCCTCGTCTCCGGCTCCGGGAGCAACCTCCAGGCCCTGCTCGATGCGAGCGCCGATCCGGCGTACGGGGCCCGGGTGGTGGCCGTCGGCGCCGACCGGGACGGCATCGCGGGTCTGGACCGGGCCGCCGCGGCCGGTGTGCCGACCTTCGTCGAGCGGGTCGCCGACCACCCCGGCCGCGAGGACTGGGACGCCGCGCTGACCGCCCGCGTCGCCGAGCACCGGCCCGACCTGGTCGTCTCCGCGGGCTTCCTCAAGCTGGTCGGCCCGCGCTTCCTGGCCGCCTTCGGCGACCGCTACCTGAACACGCACAACACGCTGCTGCCGGCGTTCCCCGGCATCCACGGCCCGCGCGACGCCCTCGCCTACGGCGTGAAGGTCACCGGGGCCACGCTCTTCTTCGTCGACGCGGGCATGGACACCGGCCCGATCGTCGCGCAGGTCGCCGTGCCGGTGCGCGACGACGACGACGTCGAGACGCTCACCGAGCGCATCAAGGAAGCCGAGCGGCGCCAGCTCGTCGAGCAGGTGGGCCGCCTGGTCCGCGAAGGTTGGACGATCACCGGAAGAAAGGTCACGGTCCCGTGAGTTCCACTCAGGACGAACGCCGCCCGATCAGGCGGGCGCTGGTCAGCGTCTACGACAAGACCGGCCTGGTCGAGCTGGCCCGGGCGCTGCACACGGCCGGGGTGGAGATCGTCTCGACCGGCAGCACTGCCTCGGCGATCGCCGGCGCGGGGGTGCCGGTGACCCCGGTCGAGACGGTGACGGGCTTCCCGGAGATCCTCGACGGGCGGGTAAAGACGCTGCACCCGAAGGTGCACGGCGGCCTCCTCGCCGACCTGCGCAAGGACTCCCACGTCGCCCAGCTCGACGAGCACGGCATCGCCGGTATCGACCTGCTGGTGTCCAACCTCTACCCGTTCCAGGCCACCGTCGCGTCCGGCGCGGGCGTCGAGGAGTGCGTCGAGCAGATCGACATCGGCGGTCCGGCGATGGTCCGGGCGGCCGCCAAGAACCACGCCTCGGTCGCCGTGGTGACCGACCCGGCCGCGTACCCGGCCCTGTTCGCCGCGCTCGGCGAGGGCGGCTTCACGCTGGCCCAGCGGCGCGTGCTGGCGGCCCGTGCCTTCGCCATCATCGCCGAGTACGACGTGGCGGTGGCCGAGTGGTGCGCCACCACGCTGGCGCCCGAGGCGGACGGCTGGCCGGGCTTCGCCGGGCTGTCGCTGCGCCGGCAGGCGGTGCTGCGCTACGGCGAGAACCCGCACCAGCCGGCCGCGCTCTACGTCGACCCGTCCAGCCCGGCCGGGCTCGCCCAGGCCGAGCAGCTGCACGGCAAGGAGATGTCCTACAACAACTACGTCGACGCCGACGCCGCGTGGCGGGCGGCCAACGACTTCGCCGACCAGCCGGCGGTGGCGATCATCAAGCACGCCAACCCGTGCGGCATCGCGGTCGGCGCCGACGTGGCCGAGGCGCACCGCAAGGCGCACGCCTGCGACCCGGTCTCGGCGTACGGCGGGGTGATCGCGGTCAACCGGCCGGTCTCGGTCGAGCTGGCCCGGCAGGTGTCGGAGATCTTCACCGAGGTGCTGGTGGCGCCCGGCTTCGACGAGGGCGCGGTGGAGGTCCTCCAGGCGAAGAAGAACATCCGGCTGCTGCACGCGCCGGCCTACGCCCCGCTGCCGGCCGAGTGGCGGCAGGTCACCGGCGGCGTACTGGTGCAGATGGCCGACCGGATCGACGCCGAGGGCGACGACCCGGCCAACTGGCGACTGGCCACCGGCGAGCCGGCGGACGAGGCGACCCTGCGTGACCTGGCCTTCGCCTGGCGGGCGGTGCGCGCGGTGAAGAGCAACGCGATCCTGCTGGCCTCCGACGGCGCGACGGTCGGCGTCGGGATGGGCCAGGTCAACCGGGTCGACTCGGCGCAGCTCGCGGTCAGCCGGGCCGGAGCGGACCGGGCCCGGGGTGCGGTCTGCGCCTCGGACGCGTTCTTCCCCTTCGCCGACGGCCCGCAGATCCTCATCGACGCCGGCGTCCGCGCGATCGTGCAGCCGGGCGGCTCGATCCGCGACGAGGAGGTCATCGCCGCCGCCAAGCAGGCCGGCGTCACCATGTACCTGACCTCCACCCGCCACTTCTTCCACTGACCTCCCGGGGTGGGTCAGGGGGCGGGGCGGAGTTCGGCGAAGTGGCAGGCCGAGGGGTGGGGGTCCGCCGCGCGGAGGACCGTGTGGGGCTCCTGGGTGGCGCAGACCTCCTGGGCCTTCCAGCAGCGGGTGCGGAAGTGGCAGCCGCTCGGCGGATCGGCCGGGCTCGGCACGTCGCCGGTGAGCCGGATCATGGTGCGCCGGTCGCGGGCCTCCGGGTCGGGCACCGGCACGGCCGAGAGCAGCGCCTGGGTGTACGGGTGGGTGGCCCGCTCGTAGATCTCGTCCTCGGTGCCGATCTCCACGATCTTGCCGAGGTACATCACCGCGACGCGGTCCGAGATGTGGCGGACCACCGACAGGTCGTGCGCGATGAAGATGTACGACAGGCCGAACTCGTCCTGGAGCTTCTCCAGCAGGTTGATCACCTGGGCCTGGATCGACACGTCCAGGGCGCTGACCGGCTCGTCGCAGACGATGATCTCGGGCCGCAGGGCGAGCGCGCGGGCGATGCCGATGCGCTGCCGCTGGCCGCCGGAGAACTGGTGCGGGTAGCGGTTGATGTGCTCGGGGTTCAGGCCGACCACGTCGAGCAGCTCCCGCACCCGGCCCCGCCGGCTGCCCTTCGGCGCGGCGTCCGGGTGGATCTCGAACGGCTCGCCGATGATGTCGCCGACCGTCATGCGCGGGTTCAGCGAGGTGTACGGGTCCTGCATCACCATCTGCATGTTGCGCCGCAGCCGGCGCAGTTCGCCTCCGGAGGCGGAGAACAGGTCCCGGCCCTCCAGGGTGGCCCGTCCGGCGGTCGGCGTCTCCAGCCGCATCAGCAGCCGGGCCAGCGTCGACTTGCCGCAGCCGGACTCGCCGACCACCCCGAGGGTCTCGCCCCGGCGCAGCTCGAAGCTGACCCCGTCGACGGCCTTGACGGCGCCGACCTGCCGCTGGAAGAGCACGCCCCGGCGGATCGGGAAGTGCTTGACCACGTTGTCGACGGCGAGGATGGTCTCGCCGCGCACCTTGGTCGGGCTAGCGGGCGCTGTCATCACGGACCTCCTGGGCGAAGTGGCACGCGCTGGTCCGGCCGTCGCCCAGGACCAGGTCGTGCGGCACCACGTCGACGCAGACCTGCTGCACGTACGGGCACCGGGGGTGGAACGGGCAGCCGGACGGGATCCGCATGAGGTTCGGCGGCAGCCCCCTGATGGTGGAGAGCTCCTGACCCCGGACGTCCATCCGCGGGATCGACTCCAGCAACCCCTTCGTGTACGGGTGGGCCGGCGCCCGGTACAGCGAGCGGACGTCGGCGTGCTCGACGATCCGGCCGGCGTACATGACGGCGATCCGGTCCGCGACGCCGGCGACCACGCCGAGGTCGTGCGTGATCAGGATCATCGCCGTGCCGAGGTCGCGGCGCAGGTCGGCCAGCAGGTCCATGATCTGGGCCTGCACGGTGACGTCCAGGGCCGTGGTCGGCTCGTCGGCGATCAGCACCTTCGGGTTCATGGCCAGCGCCATCGCGATCATGACGCGCTGCCGCATGCCGCCGGAGAACTGGTGCGGGTAGTCGCCGAGCCGGCTGGTGGCGGCGGGGATCCGTACCAGGTCCATCAGCTCGACGACCCGGGCACGGGCGTCCGCCTTCGACATGCCCTCGCGCTGACGCAGCGTCTCGCCGATCTGCCAGCCCACCGGAAAGACGGGGTTCAGCGCGGAGAGGGCGTCCTGGAAGATGATCGCGATCTCCTTGCCGCGTACCTGCCGGCGCTGCTCCTCCGGCAGCTTCAGCAGGTCCCGCCCCTGGTAGAGGATCTCGCCGGAGCGGATCACGGCCGGGGGAGTGTCGAGGATGCCCATGATCGCCTGGGCGGTGACCGACTTGCCGGAGCCCGACTCGCCGAGCACGGCGAGCGTCTCGCCGGGATCGAGGTGGTACGAGACCCCGTTGATCACCCTGGCCACGCCCTCGCCCGTGCGGAACTCGACGTGCAGGTCCCGTACGTCCAGCAGGTGCCCGCCCTCGGGCGTCGGTGAGGCCGGCGTGGGTCGGACGGCGGACTGGCTCACGGTTCAGGCCTTTCGCTCGCGACTGCGGGGCTCGCTGCGCACGGGTCTCGTCATCTCAACTTCGGGTCGAAGGCGTCGCGGATCGCGTCGCCGAGCATGATGAACGCCAGCACGGTCAGCGCCAGGAACGTCGAGGGGACCAGCAGCGGGGTGACCGACTCCCGCATGTGCACCCGGCCCGCGTCGATGTCGATGCCCCAGGAGATGGTCGGTGCCCTGAGCCCGATGCCGAGGAAGCTCAGCGTCGCCTCGGCGGCGATGAACGAGCCGAGGGCGATCGTCAGCACCACGATCGCCGGGGCGAGCGCGTTCGGCAGGATGTGCCGCAGCATGATCCGGCCGTCGCCGGCGCCGAGCATCCGGGCCGCCGCGACGTAGTCCTGCTCCTTGGCGGTGATCACCGAGGAGCGGACGACGCGGGCGGCGGTGGTCCAGCCGAGGATCGCCAGCACGAAGATGACCGCGCCGACCCGGACCGCCGAGCTGTCGCTGTTGACCCGCTTGAGCAGCACGATCGCTGCGAGCAGGAGCGGGATGCCGAGGACGACGTCGATCACCCGGGAGAGCACCGCGTCGACCCAGCGGCCGAAGTAGCCGGCCAGCATCCCCACGGCGAGCGCGATCAGGCCGGTGAGCAGCGCGGAGAGCGCGCCGACCAGCAGCGACGCGCGGGCGCCGTAGACCGCCCTCGCGTACGTGTCGCAGCCCTGGAAGTCGTACCCGAAGATCGCCCCGCCGGACGGCCCGGCGTGCTGACGGGCCAGCACGCAGTCGCGCGGGTCGTTCGCGGTGAACAGCCCGGGCACGGCGGCCATGGCGGCGACCAGCACCACCAGGGCGAGGCTGATCCAGAAGATCGGCTTGCGGCGCAGGTCGCGCCAGGCGTCGCCGGCCAGGCTGCGGGGCTTCTGCGGTACGCCGACCTGGTTCGGCGCGCCGGGCTCACCCGACGGCCCCCGCCGTGCGGCCTGGTTCTCGCTCGCCGCGACGGTCTCGAAGTCACTCATAGCGGATCCTCGGGTCGAGTACGGCGTACAGGACGTCCACCACCAGGTTGGAGACGAGGTAGACCACGACGAGCACGCTGACGATGCCCACCACCAGCGGGCCGTCCTCGGTGCGGATGCCGCGGAAGAGGTTGAAGCCGACGCCGGGGATGTTGAACACGCCCTCGGTGATGATCGCGCCGCTCATCAGGTTGCCCAGCTCGACACCGAGGAAGGTGACCACCGGGATGAGCGAGTTGCGCAGCACGTGGACGCTGACGATCCGCCGCCGCACGAGTCCCTTCGACCGGGCGGTGCGGACGTAGTCGGCGCGCAGGTTCTCGGCCACGGACGTCCGGGTCAGCCGCAGCGCGGTGGCCAGCGAGAGCGAGCCGAGCACGATGCCCGGCAGCAGGAGCGCGTACAGGTCCGGGTCGGCGCCGGCGGTGGCCGGGAAGAGCTGCCACCTGACGCCGAGGAGGTACTGCGCCAGCGGCGCGAGCACGATCGTCGGGATGCCGAGCACCAGCAGGGTCAGCAGCAGGGTCGAGTTGTCGAAGATGCTGGCCCGCCGGATGCCGGCGAGCACGCCCGCGGTGACCCCGAAGAGGATGGTGACCGCCATGGCGATCAGCGCCAGCTTGACCGTGACGGGCCAGGCGGCGGCCAGGATGTCGCCGATCGAGCGTCCGGTGAGGGACTGTCCGAGGTCACCCTGGAGCAGGTTCTTGAGGTAGTCGAAGTAGCGGTAGAAGAAGCCGCCGACCCCGGTCCGGTCGAGGTGGAACTTCTCCGTCAGGTATGCCCGCTGGGCGGCCGTGACCGGGCGCTCACCGGCGAGCGCCTGGATGGGATCGCCCTGGCCGGCGAACATCAGCGCGTAGACGATCAGCGTGGTCCCGAAGAACGCGAGGACCATCTGGAGCAGACGCCGCAGGATGAAGCGGAACATACTTGGCAGTCTCGCGCAAAAAGTGCGAAGAGGAAGGCGGGTCGGGCCACCGTCCGCCGATGGCCCGACCCGTACTGCCGTGGTGTTACTTGACGGCCTCGATCTTCACGAGGTCGATCCGGTCGAAGAGATCCATCTCCACGTTCGTCACCTTGGTGGAGTGGCCGAAGTTGTTCTGGCCGTACCGCAGCGGGATCACCGGCAGGTCCTCCGCCAGCAGGTCCTCGGCCGCCTGGTACTTCTTGATCGCCTCGTCCTCGTTCGCGGCGCTGGCGCCCTCGGCGAGCAGCTTGTCGAACTCGGGGTTGCTGTAGCCGTAGTAGTTCGACGAGCCGTTGCTGCTGTACAGCGGGCCCAGGTAGTTCTCCATGGACGGGTAGTCCATGACCCAGCCCATCCGGAACAGGCCGACCGGCTGCTTGGCCTTCACCTTGGTCAGCAGGTCCGCGAACTTCGGCTCGGCGGTGCCGACGCAGTCCACGCCCAGGTTGGTCTTGAGCTGGTTGCAGGTCGCGTCGATCCAGTCCTTGTGGCCGCCGTCGCCGTTGTAGGACAGCTCGATCCTCGCCGGGCCGCCCGCGGCCTGGTACAGGCTCTTGGCCTTGGCCGGGTCGAACTCGCCGGCCTCGCCGATGGTGCTGTCGCGGTAGCCCGCGACGACCGGCGAGACGAACGAGCGGGCCGGCTGCTGCGAGTCCTTGAAGATCGACTTGGTGATCTCGTCCCGGTCGATCGCCATCGAGATGGCCTTGCGCACGTCCGGGTTGCTGAACTCCTCCTGGAACGTGGGGAAGGCCAGCACCTGGAGCGACGAGGCGGAGCTCTGCTTGAACCGGTCACCGAGGTCGGTGCCGGCCGTCGAGAGGTTCTCGGTCGGGATGGTCTTGATGACGTCCAGGTTGTCCGAGAGCACGTCCGCGTACGCGGCGGTCGGCTGCTGGTAGATCCGGAACTCGACGCCGGCCACCTTCGGCTTCTCGCCGGGGAAGGCGTCGTACTTCTCGACCTCGACCTTGGCGTCGTGCTGCCAGGTGCCCTTCATCTTGAACGGGCCCTGACCGACCGGCGCCTGCTCGTAGCCCTCGGCCAGCACGCCGGGCGCGGAGAACGCGGCCTTCGGCATCGGGTAGAAGGCGGTGTAGCCGAGCACGGACTTGAACTCGCTGTACGGCTCCGACAGCGTGACGGTGAAGGTCAGGTCGTCGACCTTCTTCAGCCCGCTGAGCGTCTTGGCCTTCGGGGTCTCGCCCTGCAGGTCCTCGTAGCCGGCGATCTTCTCGAAGAAGTAGCTGGAGTTCTGGCCGTTCGGGGCGTAGGCGCCGTAGTTCCAGGCGTCGACGTAGTTGTCGGCGGTGACCTTCTCGCCGTTGTGGAAGGTGTAGCCGTCCTTCAGCTTGACCGTCCAGGTCGTGTTGTCCTCGGACGTCACCGACTCGGCCGCCACCTCGTGGGGCTTGTTGGCCTCGTCGTAGTCGACAAGCGGGCTGAACAGGGCGGCGAGCACCTGCGAGCCGCTCGTCTCGTTGGTGTTGGTGGGCACCAGGTGCTGCGGCTCGGCGATCTCGATCCGCACGGCCGCGTCGGGGTTGCTCTCGCCGGATCCACCGTCGCCGCCCGAGCCGCAGGCCACCAGGCCCAGGGTCACCGCGAGCGGGAGGGCGGTCCAGGCAGCGAGCCTACGAACACGCATGTAGCCTCCTCATCTCCTCACGCTGCGCAGTCAGGCCCGGCGCTGGGTTTACGCTGCGCAACGTTGGGCAACGGTAGGTCGCCGTCCGGCGATCGACAACGGGCGGGTTACGAACCGATAACGGAGTCACCGTCGTGGCCTTGTCGTGGCGGGCCGGATCTGCTAACGCCGTGCCGCCGCGAAGATGGCGCTGGGCAGCGGGGACTCTTGGCGCGGTCGGCGCCCGTCGCGCCCGGTCCGCCCGTTCGCGCCGTCCCGGCCCGGCCGTGCCCCTCCGTCGCCCCGATCGCCGGGGAGTCCGGTTCAGTCGGCGCTCGTTGACCCCGGGCGTCACTCAGAGTGATTAACCGCACGTCACTCTTAGTGGTCACAACGCGGGCTTGGCGCGGGTCGTCGGATCGCCGGCCGCCGACCGTGAGACGATCTGGGCGTGACGGCGACGCTTCTGGACGGCAAGGCGACCGCGGCCGAGATCAAGGACGAGCTGCGGACACGGGTCAAGGCACTGGCGGAACGCGGCATCACCCCCGGGCTCGGCACCGTCCTGGTGGGTGCGGACCCCGGCTCCCAGGCGTACGTCAACGGCAAGCACCGCGACTGCGCCGAGGTGGGGGTCGCCTCGATCCGCCGCGAACTGCCGGCCGACGCGACCCAGGCGCAGGTCGACGCCGTGCTCGCCGAGCTGAACGCCGACCCGGCCTGCCACGGCTACATCGTCCAGCTGCCGCTGCCGGGCCACCTCGACACCCAGCGGGTGCTGGAGCTGATCGACCCCGACAAGGACGCCGACGGCCTGCACCCGGTCAACCTCGGCCGGCTCGTGCTCGGCTACGACGGCCCGCTGCCCTGCACCCCGCGCGGCATCGTCGAGCTGCTCCGCCGCCACGACGTGGCGCTGCGCGGCGCCAAGGTCGCCGTGGTCGGTCGCGGCAACACCGTCGGCCGTCCGCTCGGTCTGCTGCTCACCCGGCGCAGCGAGAACGCCACGGTGACCCTCTGCCACACCGGCACCCTCGACCTGGCCTCGCACACCCGGGCCGCCGACATCGTCATCGTGGCCGCCGGCGTGCCGGGCCTGCTCACCGCCGACATGCTCACGCCGGGCGCGGTCGTGGTCGACGTTGGCATCACCCGGGTCATCGGCCCGGACGGCAAGGGCCGCTACACCGGCGACGTCGCGGCTGACGCGGCGGAGGTGGCCGGCAAGCTGGTGCCCATGCCGGGCGGCGTCGGCCCGATGACCCGCGCGATGCTGCTGACCAACGTCGTGGAGCGGGCCGAGCGCGACTGAGACGTCAGGAAGGGCACCTTCCTGACGCCTGAGGTAGAGGAAGGGTCCTTGCACCTTGGGGACGGCCGTGACGTTCGCCCCATCCCGGCGATGGTCGCCGCCCCTGGCCTGTTCGGTGCCAGGATGACTGATACGGTCCGGAAAACCGACTGGTAGCAGGGAGTGGGACGACCATGGGTAAGAAGGTCACTGTCGTCGGGGCCGGCTTCTACGGCTCCACCACCGCACAGCGCCTGGCCGAGTACGACGTCTTCGACACCGTCGTGATCACCGACATCGTGGAGGGCAAGCCCGCAGGTCTCGCCCTGGACCTCAACCAGTCGCGCGCCATCGAGGGCTTCGAGACCAAGGTGGTCGGCGCGACCACCGGCCCGAACGGCGAGGGCTACGAGGCGATCGAGGGCTCGGACGTCGTGGTGATCACCGCCGGTCTGCCGCGCAAGCCGGGCATGAGCCGCATGGACCTGCTCGAGACGAACGCGAAGATCGTCCGCCAGGTCTCCGAGAACGTCGCCAAGTACGCCCCGAACGCCGTCGTCATCGTCGTGTCCAACCCGCTCGACGAGATGACCGCGCTGGCCCAGCTCGCCACCCAGTTCCCGAAGAACCGGGTGCTCGGCCAGGCCGGCATGCTGGACACCGCCCGGTTCACCAACTTCGTGGCCGAGGCGCTGGGCGTACCGGTGAAGTCGGTGAAGACGCTGACCCTCGGCTCGCACGGCGACACGATGGTGCCGGTGCCGTCGCAGAGCACGGTCGACGGCAAGCCGCTGCGTGAGGCCATGCCGGCCGAGCAGATCGAGGAGCTGGTCGTCAAGACCCGCAACGGCGGCGCCGAGGTGGTCGCGCTGCTCAAGACCGGTTCCGCGTACTACGCGCCGTCCGCCGCCGCCGCCCGGATGGCGAAGGCCGTCGCGGAGGACTCGGGCGAGGTCATGCCGGTCTGCGCCTGGGTCGACGGCGAGTACGGCATCTCCGGCGTCTACCTGGGTGTCGAGGCCGCGATCGGCGCCGAGGGCGTCAAGCGGGTCGTCGAGACCGACCTGGACGCCGACGAGCTGGCCAGCCTTAAGGAGGCCGCCGAGGCCGTCCGCGCCAAGCAGGGCGACGTCGCCTCCATGTGATCCACCGCCCGTCGAGGGGGCACGCCGGTCCGCCGGCGTGCCCCCTCGACGTTCCGCCCTACAGCGTCACGAACGCCTCGCCCAGGTGCGGGGTGGCGAGCACCGCGGGCCCGCGCGCGGCCAGGTCGCGCAGCAGGCCCACCCGCGAGGCACGCGCCGCCGCGGCGTCCTCCTCGTGGGCGTACGCCAGCTCGGGTTCGACCAGTTGCACGGCGTGCACCAGCAGGTCGCCGGTGAGCAGCAGCCGCTCGTCGCCCACCTCCAGCAGCACCGACTGGTGGCCGGGCGTGTGCCCCGGCGTCGGCAGCAGCCGTACCGTCGGATTCAGCCTCTCCTCGCCGTCGACGACCCGGAGCTGGCCGGCGGCGCGCAACGGCGCGACCAGGCCGGCCGACAGCCCCGGGTTGAGCTGCCCGACGGCGGCCAGCTCGGCCCGCTGGAGCAGGTAGTCGGCGTTCGGGAAGTACGGCGTCCCCGGCGAGCCGGTGACCGCCCAGCCGACGTGGTCGCTGTGCAGGTGGGTGAGCACCACCGTGCGTACGTCGGCCGGGTCGATGCCGGCGGCGGCGAGTTCGGCCGGCAGCCGGCCGGGCACCGGCGCCCAGCTCGCAGCGGGGGAGCCGGCCGGGCCGATCCCGGCGTCGACCAGGGTCACCGGCCCGTCGCCGGCGCGGATGGCGAAGCTGCGGAACGGCAGCCACCACCGCCCGTCGGCGGTCACCGCGCCCGGGTCCCGTCGGTCGGCCGCGCGCCAGTGTTCCGGCGTGGCGTCCGGGAACGCCTCCGCGCGGGGCTGGAAGAACGGCCCCTCGCCGTCGGTGAGCGCGGTGACCGTGATAGACCCGAGGATGCGGCTCAGCGGCATCCGGCGATCATGTCAGCGGTGCCGTGCGCCGTGCACGTCGTTTGTTCCGGCCCGACCGAGGCCGGCTGGGGACTGCCGATCAGTTTCCAGTACGCTCGTACTGCTTGAGCACGAGTCCCCCGAGAGGAGCGCCGGCCGATGGCGAAGATCAAGGTAAACAACCCGGTCGTTGAGCTCGACGGCGACGAGATGACCCGGATCATCTGGAAGCAGATCCGGGAGCAGCTGATCCTGCCCTACCTCGACGTCGACCTGCACTACTACGACCTGTCGATCCAGCACCGCGACGAGACCGACGACCAGGTCACCGTCGATGCCGCCAACGCCATCAAGGAGCACGGCGTCGGCGTCAAGTGCGCGACCATCACCCCGGACGAGGCCCGGGTGGAGGAGTTCGGCCTGAAGAAGATGTGGCGGTCGCCGAACGGCACGATCCGCAACATCCTCGGCGGCGTAGTCTTCCGCGAGCCGATCATCATGTCCAACGTGCCGCGGCTGGTCCCCGGCTGGACCAAGCCGATCATCATCGGCCGGCACGCCCACGGTGACCAGTACAAGGCCACCGACTTCGTCGTCCCGGGCCCGGGCACGGTGACCATCACCTACACCCCGGCCGACGGCGGCGAGCCGATGGAGATGGAGGTCGCCAACTTCCCCGGCGGCGGCATCGCCATGGGCATGTACAACTACGACGAGTCGATCCGGGACTTCGCCCGCGCCTCGTTCCGCTACGGCCTGGACCGCAACTACCCGGTCTACATGTCGACGAAGAACACCATCCTCAAGGCGTACGACGGTCGGTTCAAGGACATCTTCGCCGAGGTGTTCGAGGCCGAGTTCAAGGCCGAGTTCGACGCCGCCGGTCTCACCTACGAGCACCGGCTCATCGACGACATGGTCGCCGCCGCGCTCAAGTGGGAGGGCGGCTACGTCTGGGCCTGCAAGAACTACGACGGTGACGTGCAGTCCGACACCGTCGCGCAGGGCTTCGGCTCGCTGGGCCTGATGACCTCGGTGCTGCTCTCCCCGGACGGCCGTACGGTCGAGGCCGAGGCCGCGCACGGCACGGTCACCCGGCACTACCGGCAGTGGCAGAAGGGCGAGAAGACCTCGACCAACCCGATCGCGTCGATCTACGCCTGGACGCGGGGCCTGGCGCACCGGGGCAAGCTGGACGGCACCCCGGCGGTCACCGAGTTCGCCAACACCCTGGAGCAGGTCATCGTCGACACCGTCGAGGGCGGCCAGATGACCAAGGACCTCTCGCTGCTCATCTCGCGGGACGCCCCGTGGCTGACCACCGACGAGTTCATGAACGCGCTCGACGAGAACCTGGCGCGCAAGCTCTCCGCCTGATCCTCTCCGCGCCTTCCGGTGGCACCTGACGGTGCTGCCACCGCATCACCAGGAGCCCGCCGGCACCCGCCGGCGGGCTCCGTGGTCTCGGGCGGTGGGCGCCAGGCGAGCGCCTGAGATCTTGGTGAGAAACGGCCCCTCCAGGGGCCTGTTCCTACCAAGATCTACTCGGCTCGCCCGGATCCGGCGACGCCCGTGGGTCGGCTTGCGGCGTGTCGGCGGGTGACGCGCCGTCCCGCGTCACCTACGTCGGCGCGCCTCGTTGACCTGGGTGGACGAGATGCCAGTCGCGTCCAGGAAGGTTGACCGCGGTCGCCTCGCGGCAAGCGTGCCGATCAGCCAGCCTTCCCGGCTGTCGCGCACAGCCAGCCGTCCCTTCCCTGCGGGGGGCCCTGTCCCGGGCCCCCCGCGCCCTGTCTCCGCCCCGCCACCGGCGCCGGCCCGACCGCCCGCCCGCCCCCACCGGTACCGCTCCACCTGGCAGCGCCGGTCGGGCTCAGGCCGGTCGCCGTCTTGCCCCCGCTGGGCGCGGTGTCGGGGCTCAGGCGGCGCGGAGGAGTTCGGCGGCGCGCTCCGGGGCGATGTCGTTGATGAAGACGCCCATCGCGGACTCCGAGCCCGCCAGGTACTTCAGCTTGTCCTTCGCGCGCCGGATGCTGAACAGCTGCAGGTGCAGGTGGCCCAGCTCGCGGTCGACGCGTACCGGCGCCTGGTGCCAGGCGGCGATGTAGGGCATCGGCACGTCGAACAGCCCGTCGAAGCGGCGCAGCAGGTCCAGGTAGAGCGGCCCGAAGGCGTCCCGCTCGGCGTCGTCGAGCGCGGGGATGTCCGGCACCGGCCGGTGCGGGGCCACGTGCACCTCGAACGGCCAGCGGGCCGCCGCCGGGACGTACGCCGTCCAGTGCTCGTTGGCGGCGACCACCCGGTCGCCGCCGGCCCGCTCGGCGGCGAGCACGTCGGCGTAGAGGTTGCGCCCGCCGGTGCGCTCCGCGTGCCGGCGGGCGGCGGCCAGCAGCGCCCGGGTCCGTGGGGTCACGAAGGGGTACGCGTAGATCTGGCCGTGCGGGTGGTGCAGGGTCACGCCGATCTCCACGCCCCGGTTCTCGAAGCAGAACACCTGCTCCACGCCGGGCAGCTTTGCGAGCGCCGACGTGCGGTCGGCGAGCGCGTCGAGGACGGTACGCACCCGGCGTGGCGGGAGGGACGCGAAGGACGCGTTGTGGTCGTCGGTGAAGCAGACCACCTCGCAGCGGCCCCGACCCGGGCGGACCGGGGTGAACGGGGTGATCTCGGCGGGCTCCTCGGCCACCCGGCCGCTGAGGGAGGGGAACCGGTTCTCGAAGACGGCGACGTCGTAGTCGGGCGCCGGGATCTCGCTCTGCCGGCCGTCGGTGCTGGGGCAGAGCGGGCACTGGTCGGCCGGCGGGAGGAAGGTGCGCGTCTGCCGGTGCACGGCGACGGCCACCCACTCGTCGGTGAGCGGGTCCAGGCGCAGCTGCGACGCGGGCGGTGGCGGGGGCAGCTCGCGCCGGTCCGGCTGGTCGCGGACGGCGTCGTCCCGTTCGTCGAAGTAGATCAGCTCCCGGCCGTCGGCCAGCGCGATCGCGGTGCGCTTCACCTCGCCATCCCCTCATCTGTCGTCGTGGCCGTCCGCCCCGCGCCCGTGCCGGGGGACACGACCACCAGTTCGCCCACCCGGTCGTCGAGCGCCCGCTGCGCGTCGGGGGGCAGCCGGTCGTCGGTGACCAGCACGTGGGCGGCGGAAAGCTCAACGATCGAGGAGATGCCGACGGTGCCCCACTTGGTGTGGTCGGCGAGCACGACCAGCCGGTCGGCGGCGGCCACCAGGGCGCGGTCGGTCTCCGCCTCCATCAGGTTCGGCGTGGTGAACCCGGCCCGCTCCGTGATCCCGTGCACGCCGAGGAAGAGCAGGTCCAGGTGCAGCGACCGGATGGCGGCGACGGCCAGCGGCCCGACCAGCGCGTCCGACGGCGTACGCACCCCGCCGGTGAGCACCACGGTCTGGTCGGACCGGCCGCCGGCATGCAGGATCTCGGCCACCGGCAGCGAGTTGGTGACGACGGTCAGGCCCGGCACGTCGACCAGCCGACGGGCCAGCTCGGCGGTGGTGGTGCCGGCGGAGAGGGCGACCGCCGCCCCGGGGCGGACCAGCTCGGCGGCGCGGCCGGCGATGGCCGCCTTCTCCGCCAGTTGCCGCACCGACTTGGCCCGGAAGCCCGGCTCGTCGGTCGAGCCGGGGCCGGCCACCGTGGCGCCGCCGTGCACCTTGGCCAGCAGGCCGCGCTCGTGCAGCGCCTCCAGGTCGCGCCGGATGGTCATGTCCGAGACGCCGTACTCGGCGGCCAGCTCGGTGACCCGCACGCCGCCGGTGGCGCGGACCCGGTCCAGGATGGCCGCCTGCCGTTGCTGAGCGAGCATCCGCCGTACCTCCGTGCCAGCCGCGCGCCCTCACGCGGTCAAACGTGTTCGAACAAAGATGAACACTAGCGCGGAGGGGGGGGACCACCGGTAGGCGGAGGGTGCGATCAGATGGACTGGAGCCGGGGTTCGACCCAACCCGTCTCGTTCAGGTGGTGCAGGACGGCCTCGACCGCCTCGTCGATCGTCATGTCGCTGGTGTCGACCACCAGGTCCGCGTCGGCCGGCTCCTCGTAGGGGTCGTCGATGCCCGTCATCCCGGTGAGCAGGCCGGCCCGGGCCCGGGCGTAGAGGCCCTTGCGGTCGCGCTGCTCGCAGACCTCCAGCGGGGTCGCCACGTGCACCAGCACGAAACCCGCACCGGCGGCCAGCGCCATCTCCCGGGCGGTCGCGCGGGCCTGGGCGTACGGGGCGATCGGGCAGCAGATGCCGACGCCGTGGTGCCGGGCGATCTCCGCCGCCACCCAGCCGATCCGGCGCACGTTGAGGTCCCGGTCGGCCTTGCTGAAGCCCAGCCCGGCGGAGAGCTCGCGGCGCACCACGTCGCCGTCGAGCAGCGTGATGCTCCGGTCGCCCTGCTCGCGCAGCACGTCGGCCAGGCCCCGGGCGATCGTCGACTTGCCGGAGCCCGAGAGCCCGGTCAGGAAGACCACCAGGCCCCGGTACCGCCGCGGCGGCCGGGCCCGGGCCAGCTCCTTCGCCACGGCGGGCGGGGTGTGCCACTCGGGGAGCGGGAAACCCCGGTCCAGCAGGTCGTCGATCTCCGGCTGGGTCAGCGCCAGGCGCCGGTTGCGGGGCGGGATGTCCTCCCGCCAGCGCCACTGCCCGTCGCGGTTGTCGTAGGCCAGCTCGCGCGGCACCAGCACGCGCAGGCCGGCGCCGGAGAGCATCTCGCCGGTGGAGAGCAGGTGCGTGACGCCGTACGCCGCCGACACCCGGGCCCGCAGCAGCGCGTCGCTGATCTCGTCGCGCCGGCGGGACAACGGGACGGCGACCAGCGTGGCCGGCGGCATCCGGTCGCGGGCGGCGAAGACGCTGCGTACGAGCGACTCCGGCGGCAACCCGCCGAGGCCGTCCTCGCCGACCGGGATCATCACCAGCAGGTGGGCGCCGAGCGTGCGGACCGCGTGGGCGATCTGGGCGAGCTGCGGCCGGTGCAGCGGACGGTCGGCGATCACCCCGAGCACCCGACCGGACGGCAGCAGCGGGCGTACTTCCTCGGGGGTGCGGCGCAGCCGCTGGAAGGGGCCGTGACCGCCGTCGCCGAGCCGGCGGACCGTGCCTCCGACGCCGGCCACCCCGTCGCGGACCTGCCACGCGTCGGCGACGTCCAGCGCCGCGACCGGCGCGCCCTCCCCATCGGTGAGCACCAGGGTGCGGCGTGCCTCGTCGCGCGGGTCGAGACCCTGCGCGAGCGCCGTCGGCACCTGGAGGGTCACCGGCACCGGCCACGGTGAACCGTCGGCGAGCCGACCCCGCCGACTCACCGAGACCAGGTCGGCGCGGGTCATGAAGCCGGCCAGCGGGGCGTACGCCCCGATCAGCAGCAGCTCCAGGTCAGCCAGCTCGCCGGGGCGTGGCGTGTACGCCGGCGCGTCCCGGAGCACCTCGTCGGGCAGCACCCAGCTGTTGCTCATCCATCCCCCAAACGACACTGACCGGCACACAGTTTCTCAGCCGCCCGGCGATCGGTCGAGAGCGCCACTCCACTGGCGGCTCAGCCGGCGGGCGACGGCGGCCGGCGGGTCAGCGGGGCGGGGCCAGGGACGCGGCCCCGAAGGAGACGGCGAACCGCTTGCACCAGATGGAGACGCTGGTCAGACCCGTCAGGTCGACGTCGGCCGGGATGTCGTAGCCCTGGTCGCCCCGGTTGCCCTTGAGCCGGCCCAGCTCGACCCACCGGCCGTCGTCGAAGACCCGCCACCCGGCGGTGCCGCTGCGCACCGGCTGGTCGGTGAGCCAGACCCGCAGGTCCGGGCCGTTGGAGGTGGCCAGGCCGACGAGTTCCAGCCGGTGCCGCCCGTCGGGGGCGCGGACGATGCGCGCGCTGCCCGACGTGTCGTGCTCGTGGGTCACGAAATCGCCCTGCCCGACGAGGACCGGCCCGGCGGAGGCGGGCGCCGCGGCCGTGGCGGAACCCGTCGGCGCCGGCGTGGCCGTGACGCTCGAAAGCGCCTCGTCGACCTCGGCGTCGGTGACCAGCTTCCAGGGCTGGAACCAGTAGAGGCCGAACGCCGAGCCGGCGGCGAGGACGGCGACCACCACCCACGTCAGCGGCGCGCGGAACAGTCGGGTCATGCCCACAGTGTGTCGGCCCGGGCCGCGTCCTGTCTGCCCCGTGTGGCGTGGCGGAGGCCGATGCGTGCCTGCGGTGCCGGCACGCCCACCACCGCCGGGGACCGCGCCGCACCCTAGGGGACGCGGACCGCCAGGATCAGGGGAGCGCCCGGGGGCGAGCCGCTGCCCACAGGGGTCCTCGCCTCCTACTCTGTACGACGTGACACTCATCGCGACCGACTCGCTGACCAAGACGTACGGGGGTGGGGTCACCGCGCTGGCCGACCTGACCGTCGCGGTCGAGCCGGGGATCATCGGGTTGGTCGGCGCGAACGGCGCCGGCAAGTCCACCCTGATCAAGATCCTGCTCGGCCTCCTCGCCCCGACCAGCGGCCGGGTCCGGGTCCTCGGCCTCGACCCGACCACCGACTCCGCCCAGGTCCGCGCCCGGGTCGGCTACATGCCCGAGCACGACGCCCTGCCGCCGGACCTCTCCGCCGCCGAGCTGGTAACCCACCTCGGCCGGGTCAGCGGCCTGCCGCGTACGGTCGCCCGGGAACGGGCCTCCGAGGCGCTGCGGCACGTCGGGCTCTACGAGGAGCGCTACCGCCCGGTCGGCGGCTACTCCACAGGCATGAAGCAGCGGGTCAAGCTCGCCCAGGCCCTGGTGCACGACCCCGACCTGCTGCTGCTCGACGAGCCGACCAACGGGCTCGACCCGGCCGGCCGCGACGCCATGCTGGCGCTGGTGCACCGCATCGGCACCGAGTTCGGCATCTCCGTGCTGGTCTGCTCGCACCTGCTGGGCGAGGTCGAGCGGATCTGCGACACCCTGGTCGCCATCGACGGCGGGCGGCTGCTGCGCGCCGACCACATCTCCGCCATGACCTCGGCCACCGACGTGCTCGCCGTCGAGGTGAGCGAGGGCACCGACGAACTGGCCGCCCGGCTGGCCGCGCTCGACCTGCCGGTACGCCGGGACGGCCGGCTGCTGCTCGTCGAGCTCGCCGACGACGCCACCTACGACCTGATCCTCGGCGCGGTCGCCGAGCTGGACCTGCCGCTGCACCGGTTGGACCAGCGCCGGCACCGGGTGGCCGAACTCTTCGCCACGAGGGAGCCCAGCCATGCCTGAGCCGACCGGCGTCATCCACGACATCGGCTACCAGCGCTACACCGGTCCCCGGCTGGGCCGCCGGGCCGTCTTCGGGGCGCTCTACCTGCACGGCCTGCGTACGGCGTTCGGGCTGGGCCGCAGCGCGAAGGCCAAGATCTTCCCCTGGCTGGTGGTCGCCATCGTCACCGTCGTGGCCGCCGGGCTCGCCGCGGTGCGCAGCCAGGTCGGCGAGTCGGTGATGACGTACGCCCAGTTCGCCGACAACATGAGCTGGCTGGTCATCTTCTTCGTCGCGGCGGTCGCCCCCGAGCTGGTCTCGCGGGACCTGCGCAGCGGGGTGCTGCCGCTCTACTTCTCCCGGCCGCTGCCGAGGTCGGACTACCCGCTGGCCAAGCTGCTGGCGCTGGCCACCGCGCTCTGGCTGCTGCTCGGCGGGCCGCAGCTGGTGATGTTCCTGGGCGCCGCGTTCACCACCGGCGACGGCATGCGCGGGGTCTGGAACGAGCTGCTCGACCTGCTGCCCAGCCTGCTCTACGCCGGGCTCTGGGCGGCGGTCTTCGCCTCGGTCGGGCTGCTGGTCGCCTCGTCCACCGGCAAGCGGGCGTTCGCGGCCGGCGGGATCGTGGCCGTGTTCCTGATGACCACCCCGATCGTCGGCACCCTGTCGATCATGCCCTCCCAGGCGGTCAACGAACTGGCCTTCCTCGCCTCGCCCTCGACGTTGGTGGGCGGAGTGGGCACCTGGGCGCTCGGCGACCTGCTGCTGTTCGAGGGGGAGGGCGGAGTGCCGATCGGCGACTTCGGCCCGGTCTACGCGGTCGCCGCCGTGCTGCTCGTGGCCGGCTGCGTCGCCCTGCTGATGCTGCGATACCGGAAGGTGGCCGCCCGATGACCACGATCAGCGTCGACCAGGCGGCGGGGACGCCGACCGCCGCCGCCAGCACCCTCGACCTCGCCGGCGTCTCCCGCTGGTACGGCAACGTGGTGGCCGTCAACGACGTCAGCATGAGCCTCGGCCCCGGCGTCACCGGGCTGCTCGGCCCGAACGGCGCGGGCAAGACCACCCTGCTGCACATGATGGCGGGCTTCCTGGCCCCGTCGCGCGGGGCGGTGAGCCTGGACGGCCGGCCCACCTGGCGCAACCCCGAGGTCTACCGCCGGCTCGGCCTGGTCAGCGAGCGCGAGGCGGTGCACACCTTCCTCACCGCGTACGAGTTCGTGCTGGCCAGCGCGAAGCTGCACCGGCTGCCGGATCCGGCGGAGGCGGCCCGCCGGGCGATCGCCCTGGTGGAGATGGAGGGCGCGCAGGACCGCCGGATCGGCACGTACTCGAAGGGCATGCGGCAGCGCGCCCGGGTGGCCGCGGCGCTGGTGCACGAGCCGCAGGTGCTGCTGCTCGACGAGCCGTTCAACGGGATGGACCCGCGCCAGCGGCTGCACATGATGGAGCTGCTGCACCGCCTCGGCGACGCCGGCCGCACCATCCTGTTCAGCTCGCACATCCTGGAGGAGGTCGAGCAGGTCTCCGGCACCGTCCAGGTGATGGTCGCCGGCCGGCTGGCCGCCTCCGGCGACTTCCGCACCATCCGCCGGCTGATGACCAACCGGCCGCACGTCTTCGCCGTGCACTCCACCGACGACCGGGCGCTCGCCGTCGCGCTGATGGCCGAGGCGTCGGTGACGGGGGTCGAGCTGGGCCGCGCCGGGTTGACCGTGCGGGCCGGCGACTACGGCGCGTTCACCCGCGTCCTGCCGAAGATCGCCCTGGCGGAGGGCATCCGGGTGCGGCAGTTGGTGCCCGAGGACGAATCCCTGGAGAGCGTCTTCTCCTACCTCGTGGAGGCCTGAACCCATGTCTACCGTTTCCTGGATCACCGTGCGGGGGCTGTTCGGGCGTCGCCGGTTCCTCCTGCTGCTGCCGCTGCCCGTGGTGCTGGTGCTGCTCGCCGTGCTCTCCCGTGCGCTCGGGGTGGACCCGGGCGAGTGGGGCCCGCCGGTGCTGGTCGGCCTCGGCCTGGCCGTGGTGCTCCCGGTGGTCGCCCTGATCGTCGGCACCGGCGTGCTGGGGGCCGAGATCGACGACGGCACCGTCGTGCACATCCTGACCAAGCCGTTGCCGCGCTGGCAGATCGTGCTGCCCAAGCTGGCGGTGGCCGCCGGCGTCACCGCGGTCACCGTCGCCGTGCCGATCTACGTGGCGGGCGTGCTGGCCCACTCCGTACGGCTCGGCCTGGCGCTCGCCGCCGCGTCGGCGGTCGGCGCGCTGGCGTACTCGGCGCTGTTCGTGGCGCTCAGCCTGCTCACCCGGCGGCCGGTGCTGCTCGGCCTGGTCTACGTGCTGATCTGGGAGGGGCTGCTCGGCAACGTCGTCAGCGGCACCAAGGTGCTCTCCATCCAGCAGTACGTGATCACCCTCGCCGACCGGATGGCCCCCACCGGGCTGCTGGAGGCCGGCGTCTCGGTGCCGGTGGCGGCGGTGATGGCCGCGTTGATCAGCGCGGGCTTCACGCTGCTCGCCATCGACCGGCTCCGCTCCTTCAGCGTGGCCGGCGAGACGAGCTGATTCCCGACGGGCCGGGCCGCCCCGCCGGATTCCGGAACGCGACCTGACGGCCTCCGGGCAGCCCGACCCGGCGATGGTAGGGCTGCCCGGATGGACCGGGCCGGGCGGCTGGGCGAGGCTGTCGGCGTGAGCGCGGAGACGGGGCTGGTGATGTCGCGGGAGTCCTATCCGGGTGCCGGCCGGCACTGGATGGTGAGCCTGGCGGTGGCCGGGCTGGCGGCGGCGGCGACCACCACGGCCGCGCAGGCCACCGGGCACTTCCACTGGTGGGCGGGGTTCGTGCTGATCCCCGGCGCGCTGATCGCCGCCACCGGCGGGCCGCTGCTGGCCAGGGGCGGCGGGCGGGCCTTCGCCGGCTACGTGGTCGCCTGCCTCGGCGCGCTGGTGTTCGCGGTCGGGGCGCTGCTGATGTTCGGCGTGTTCGGGCGGGGCTGGCCCCAGATGATCATCCTGCCGTGCCTGGCGGTCGCCGGCACCTACCGCTGGCGGCTGGTCCATCCGTTGGCCCGGGGGCTGCACCGGGCGGTCTCCCTGCTGGCGCTGGCCGGCGCCGTGCTGCTCGGCGGGACGCTGCAACTGACCCGCGTCGACCTGGTCGGCGTCGATGCCGCGCCGATGTGGGGCGCGTTCCTGATGCTGGCGGGCGTGATCGTGCTGGGCAACGCGGTGGAGCTGACCCGGCACCGGATGCCGTACCGCCTCCAGGCGATCACCCTCCTGGTCGGCCCCGCCGTCGTCGCCTTCCTGCTCGGCCTGCGCCTCCTGCGCGGCTGGTGAGCCCCGCCCACGCCGCAGGGCCCACCGGCCCCCGCCGTGCCGCTGGGCCCACCAGCCCCCACCGCGCCGCTGGGCCCACCGGCCCCGCCGCGCCCGGTGAGAGCGCGACGGGGCCGGCCGGTCAGAACGCGCAGGCGATGACGAGTTCCGGGGTGCGGTCGGGGAGCAGGTCCAGCTTGGCGATGCGGCCGGCGGCCCGGACGTCGTCGGCGATCACGGTGAGCTGTTCCAGCAGGGCCGCCGGGCCGAGCGCCTCGGCCAGCGGCACCTCCGCCTTCATCGACAGTTTCCGCTCCGACTTGGCCCGGCGCACCTGGCCGAGCGCGTCGGCGGCCAGCCGCAGCAGCTCCGGCTGGCCGGTGCCCTCGATCGCCCGGTCCACCTCGTACGTGGTGGGCCAGGTCGCGCGGTGCACCGAGCCGTAGCGCCACCACGACCACACCTCCTCGGTCACGTACGGCAGCACCGGGGCGAAGAGCCGCAGCTGCACCGAGAGCGCGGTGGCGAGCGCCGCCCGGGCGGAGTCCGCACCCGGCCCGGAGCCGTAGGCGCGTTCCTTCACCAGCTCGATGTAGTCGTCGCAGAACCGCCAGAAGAAGCCCTCGGCGACCTGCAACGCGGCCGTGTGGTCGTACGCCTCCAGCGCCGACGTCGCGGCGGCGACCACGCCGGAGAGTTCGGCGAGCACGGCGCGGTCCAGCGGCTCGGTGGCCGGCGCCCGCAGCGCGTCGGCGGCGCCCAGCCCGAGGGCGAACTTCGACGCGTTCAGCAGCTTGGTCGCCAGCCGCCGGCCGACCTTGATCTGGGCCGGGTCGAAGGCGAGGTCCATGCCCGGCTTGCCGTTCGCCGCCCAGTACCGCACCGCGTCGGAGCCGTGCTGTTCCAGCAGCGCCATCGGGGTGACCACGTTCCCCTTGGACTTGGACATCTTCTTCCGGTCGGGGTCGAGGATCCAGCCGGAGAGCACCGTGTCCCGCCAGGGCAGCACCCCGTGCTCCAGGTGGGCGCGGACCACGGTGGAGAACAGCCAGGTGCGGATGATCTCCTGCCCCTGCGGGCGCAGGTCCATCGGGAAGACCCGGGCGAACAGGTCCGGGTCGGTCTCCCACCCGCCGGCGATCTGCGGGGTCAGCGACGAGGTGGCCCACGTGTCGAGCACGTCCGGGTCGCCGACGAAGCCGCCCGGGCGGCCCCGCTGCGACTCCTCGAACCCGGGCGGGGCGTCGATGGACGGGTCGATCGGCAGCGCGGATTCCGCCGGCGTGAGAGGCTGGGACCAGTCCGGCTCGCCAGCGTCGTCGAGCCGGTACCACACCGGCACCGGCACGCCGAAGAAGCGTTGCCGGCTGACCAGCCAGTCGCCGGTCAGGCCGCCCACCCAGTGCGCGTAGCGGTGCCGCATGTGCTCCGGCACCCAGCGCAGCTCCCCGCCCCGGGCCAGCAGTTCGTCGCGCAGGCCCGCGTCGCGTCCGCCGTTGCGCAGGTACCACTGCCGGGTCGAGACGATCTCCAGCGGCCGGTCGCCGCGCTCGTAGAACTTCACCGGGTGGGTCACGGGTCGCGGCTCGCCGACCAGGTCCCCGGCGTCGGCCAGCAGCTCCACAAGCGTCCGCCGGGCGCCGTTGACGGTCTGCCCGGCCAGCGCCGCGTACGGCTGCCCCGGCACGCCGGCCGGCGGCTCGGGCAGCAGCCGGCCGTCCCGGCCGATCACCACGCGGGTGTCCAGCCGCAGCTCCCGCCACCAGGTCACGTCGGTCAGGTCGCCGAAGGTGCAGACCATCGCGATGCCCGTGCCCTTGGCCGGGTCCGCCAGCGGGTGCGCCCGCACCGGCACGTCCACCCCGAAGACCGGCGTACGCGCGGTGCCGCCGACCAGGTCGGCGTACCGCTCGTCGTCGGGGTGGCAGACCAGTGCCACGCAGGCCGGCAGCAGCTCCGGTCGGGTGGTGTCGATGAGCACCTCCCGCCCGCCCGGCCCGGCGAACCGCAGCCGGTGGTACGCCCCTGGCCGCTCCCGGTCCTCCAGCTCCGCCTGGGCGACGGCGGTGGCGAAGCCGACGTCCCAGAGCGTCGGCGCCTCCGCCTGGTACGCCTCGCCCCGGGCCAGGTTGCGCAGGAACGCCCGCTGCGAGGCCGCCCGGGCCGCCGAGCCGATCGTCGTGTACGTCAACGACCAGTCCACGGAGAGCCCGAGCCGTCGCCAGAGCGCCTCGAAGACCTGCTCGTCGGCGACGGTCAGCCGCTCGCACAGCTCGATGAAGTTGCGTCGGGAGACCGGGGTCGGGTCCCTGCGGGCGGCCTCGCTCACCGGGGTGTCGGGGGCCTGCCGGTCCGGGTCGTACGGCAGCGCCGGATCGCAGCGCACGCCGTACACGTTCTGCACCCGGCGCTCGGTGGGCAGGCCGTTGTCGTCCCAGCCCATCGGGTAGAAGACCGTGCGCCCGCGCATCCGCTGGAACCGGGCCACCACATCGGTGTGCGTGTACGAGAAGACGTGCCCCATGTGCAGCTCGCCCGATACGGTCGGCGGCGGGGTGTCGATCGCGTACACGTCGGCGCGCCCCTTCGCGCGGTCGAACGCGTACGTGCCGTCCTCCTGCCAGCGGCGCGCCCAGGTCTCCTCGATGCCGTCCAGGCTCGGACGTTCGGGGACGCCGGCGCGGGCCGTCCTCTCCGTGTCGGTCATCCGTCGATGGTAGGCAGTGGCCCGGGGCCGGACCACGTGGTTTCGCCCCGTGCCCCGACGCGTCCCGCCGCTCAGAGCAGGGAGTCGCGCCACTGCCGGTGCAGGGCGGCGTACCGGCCACCGGCGACGGCGAGCCGGCCGGGCGGGCCGTCCTCGACGATCCGCCCGTCGTCGAGCACCAGCACCCGGTCGGCCGTCTCCACGGTGGAGAGCCGGTGCGCGATCACCAGCGCGGTGCGGTCGGCCAGGATGGTGCCGAGGGCGTGCTGCACCAGCCGCTCGGTGGGCACGTCCAGCGACGAGGTGGCCTCGTCCAGGATCAGCACCGTCGGGTCGGCCAGGAACGCCCGGGCGAACGCGACGAGTTGCCGCTGCCCGGCGGAGAGCCGGCCGCCGCGCCGCTGCACGTCGGTGGCGTACCCGTCGGGGAGGGCGGCGATGAAGTCGTGCGCGCCGATCTCCCGCGCGGCGGCCTCCACGGCGGCGTCGTCGGCGCCGGGACGGCCGAACCGGATGTTCTCCGCGATCGTGCCGCCGAACAGGTGGGTCTCCTGGGTCACCAGCACCACGGCCCGCCGCAGCTCCGCGTCGGCGACCTCGCGCAGGTCGACCCCGTCGAGGGTGACCGCGCCCGAGAACGGGTCGTGGAAGCGGGCGAGCAGCTTGGCGATCGTCGACTTGCCGGCGCCGGTCGCCCCGACCAGCGCCACGGTCTGGCCGGCCGGGACGGCGAGGTCCAGCCCGGCGACGATCGGCGCATCAGGTCGGTAGCCGAAGGTGACCGCCCGGAAGGCGACCGCCCCGCGCCCCGGCCCGGCGGGCAGCGGCACTGGCCGCGCCGGCTCGGCCACCGACGGCCGTTCGTCGAGCACCCCGGCGAGCTTCTCCAGCGCCGCCGTGGCCGACTGGAGCGAGTTGTAGAACTGGCTCAGTTCCTGCATCGGCTCGAAGAACCGCCGCAGGTAGAGCAGGAACGCCGCCAGCACGCCGATCCCGGTCGCCCCGCCCAGCACCCGCCAGCCGCCGTAGCAGAGCACCACCGCCACGGTGACGTTGCCGATCACCTTGATGCCCGGCGAGTACGTCGCGATCAGCCGGAACGCGTCCCGGCTGGCCCGCCGGTAGTCGTCGCTGACCGCCCCGAAGATCTGCTGGTTGCGCGGCTCCCGGCGGAACGCCTGCACCGCCCGGATGCCGCGCATCGACTCGACGAAGTGGACGATCACCAGCGCCACCGTCTCCCGGGTGCGCCGCCACGCCTCCGCCGACGCCCGCGCGAACCAGCGGCTCAGCAGGATCAGGAACGGGAACGCGAGCAGCGTCACCGCCGCCAGCGGCACGTCCAGCCAGAGCAGGATGCCGGCCACCGACAGGATCGACAGCACGGCCAGCACCAGGCCGTCGATGCCGCCGCCGACCAGTTCGCCGATCGAGTCCAGGTCGCTGGTGAGCCGGGACACCATCCGGCCGGAGGTGTACCGCTCGTGGAACGCCACCGACAGGCGCAGGAAGTGCGCGTACACCCGCTGGCGGAGGTCGAGCAGGACGGCCTGGCCGATCCGCGCGGAGAGGGTGAGGAAGCCCCGGCGGGCGGTGTACTCGACGGCGGTGGCGACGGCGAACCCGGCGGCGACGACCAGCAGCGGGCCGGGATCGCCGGCCCGCAGCGGCGCGATCGCCCGGTCGATGCCGAGCATCACCAGGTACGGCCCGGCCATCGCGGCGGCGTTCTGGCCGAGCAGCAGCGCGACGGCCAGCGCGAGGCGGCGCCGGTGCGGGCGCAGCAGGTCGCGCAGCAGCACCCGGCTGCGGGCCCGGAGCCGGGCCACCGCCTCGGGATCGGTGTCCTCGGCGCGGCTGCGGTCCGCGTCCGGGTCGGTGGCGACGCCGCGCCACCGGGCGAGGTCCGCCCCGCCCGCGGGGCCGGCGGTGTCGCCGGTCACGAACGCACCAGGCCACCGTCGCCGGGCGGCGCGGGGGTGGGCTCGGCGGAGAGCACCGCGCGGTACGCCGGCACGGCGGCGAGCAGCTCCGAGTGCCGCCCGACGGCCGTGATCCGGCCCTCCTCCAGCAGCGCCACCCGGTCGGCGAGAGCGATCGTCGAGGGCCGGTGCACGACCAGCAGGGCGGTGGTGGTGCGGAGTACCCGCTTCAGCGCGGTCTCGACCAGCGCCTCGGTGTGCACGTCCAGGGCCGACAGCGGATCGTCCAGCACGAGCAGGGCCGGCCGGCCGAGCACGGCCCGGGCCAGCGCCAGCCGCTGCCGCTGCCCCCCGGAGAGCGACAGCCCCTGCTCGCCGACCCGGGTGGCCAACCCCCACGGCAGCTCGTACGCGAAGTCGGCCTGGGCGAGGGCCAGCGCGGCCCGGACCTCGTCCTCGCCGGCCTCCGGCCGGCCGAGCGTGAGGTTCTCCCACACCGACATGGAGAACAGCGTCGGCTCCTCGAAGGCGACCCCGACCAGTCGACGCAGGGCGGACAGCCGCAGCTCGCGCAGGTCGTGCCCGTCCAGCGTGATCCGCCCGCAGGTGACCTCGTGCAGCCGGGGCACCAGGGAGAGCAGGGTGCTCTTGCCGCAGCCGGTCGCCCCGACCAGGGCCACGGTCTCGCCCGGCTCGACGGTCAGGTCGATCTCCCGCAGCACCGGCGCGGCGGTGCCCGGGTAACGGAACGAGACCCGCTCGAAGCGGAGCCGCCCGCGTACGTCGGCGCGGCGCAGGGCGAGCGCGTGCGGGGCGTCCACGATGGCCGGCGGGGTGTCCAGCACCTCGCGCACCCGGTCGGCGGCGGTGGCGGCCTCCTGCCCGTTGGCGATGATCCAGCCCAGCGACTGCACCGGCCAGATCAGCATCAGCTGGAGGCTGACGAAGGCGACAAGTTCGCCGATGGTCAGCACCCCACCCGCGGCGGCCGCCGCGCCGGCGACCAGCACCACGCCGAGGGTCAGGTTGGGCACCAGGTCGAGCAGGGCGGAGGTGCGGGCCAGCAGCCGGCCCTTGCCGACCCCCGTGTCGTGCAGCGCCCGCGCGCCGGTCGCGAAGCGGGCGGCGAGTTCCGGCCCCCGCCCGTACGCCTTCATCGTGCGCAGCCCCTGCGCGGTCTCCTCGACCAGCGTGGCCAGGTCGCCCTGCTGGTCCTGCATCCGCCGCGAGGCCGCGTGGTAGTGCCGCGCGAAGCGGCGGCTGATCAGTAACAGCGGCACCGCGCTCGCCGCCACCAGCAGCCCCAGCGCGGGGTGCAGCCGGATCAGCAGCGTCACCACGGCCAGGTAGGTCACCAGGTTGAGGATCAGGAAGAAGAGGCCGAAGCTGAGGAACCGGCGCAGCACCGACAGGTCGCTGGTGACCCGGGAGAGCAGTTGGCCGGACTGCCAACGGTCGTGGAAGCTGGTCGGCAGCCGTTGCAGGTGGGCGTAGACGTCCTCGCGGATGGCCGCCTCGATCCGCATCGAGGACGACGACTGCACCCAGCGCCGGATGAAGATCAGCAGCGCCTCGACGAGGCCGAGCAGCAGCGCCAGCCCGGCCAGCCGGAACAGCCCGGCCGGGTCCTGCCGGGCCACCGGGCCGTCCACCACCCGCTGCGCGACCAGCGGTACGGCGATGCCGGCCCCGGTGGCGGCGAGGCCGGCGAGCAGCAGCCAGCCGAACTCGGCCGCGTGCGGGCGCAGATAGTGGCGCAGCCGCCAGAGGCTGTGCAGCGGGTGCCGGCCGGCCTCGACCCGGGAGGCCGGGTTGCCGTCACCGTCAGGCACTACCCGACGGTAGCCTCAAACGGAGCCGGCGCAGGTGTCGGCTTCCCGTCATCGCCGCTCGTGCCCGAGAAGCCACTTCTTCACGTCCAGCCCCCAGCGGTAGCCCCCGAGCGTCCCGTCGGTACGCAGCACCCGGTGGCAGGGGACGAACAGGGCGGCGGCGTTACGGGCGCAGGCCGCCGCGGCGGCCCGTACGGCGGCGGGGCGGCCGGCCAGCCCGGCGAAACCGGTGTAGGTCACCGGGTCGCCCGGTTTCACCTCGCGCAGCACCTGCCAGGCGTGCGCCATGAACGCGCCCCCCGTGTGCTGCTGGACCGGCACGGCGTCGATCGCGGCCAGCTCGCCGTCCAGGTAGGACGCCACGGCGACGCTGACCGGGCCGAGGTCGGCCCGGTGCCGCAGCGGGGCCCGCAGGGTCGGGTGGACCAGGGGGAGCAGGCTCTCCGGGTCGCCGGTGAAGCCCGCCGCCCGGACCGCGCCGTCCGGGCCGGCCACGATGCTGAGCGGCCCGGCGGGGGTGTCGATGACGGTGCTGTCGTTCATGCTCATGCTGCTCTCCAGAGTCGGATCACCGCGTACGAGCGCCAGGGGCGCCAGCGGTCGGCGTACGTGTCGAGGGTCGTGGGGGCGTCGGGGAGGCCGAGGGCTGCGGCGCCCCGGCGTACGGCGAGGTCGGTGGGGAGCAGGACGTCCGGGTCGCCGAGGGCGCGCATCGCCACGTAGCCCGCCGTCCAGGGCCCGATCCCGGGCAGCGCCAGCAGCCGCCGGACGGTCTCCTCGCGGTCCCCGCCCGGCGCCAGGTCCAGCGACCCGTCGGCGACGGCGCGGGCCAGCCCGCGGATCGTCTCCCGCCTCCCGGCCGGCATCCCGAACACCTCGTCCGGCACCCCGAGCACCTCCTCGGCGGTGGGGAAACCGGACAGCCACGCCCTCCACGCCCCCTCGGCTGGTTGATCAAGAGGTTTCGGCTCCCGAGAGCGCTCCCCGGCTGTCGAAACCTCTTGATCAACGCCAGCGGGGCCGGGGGTGGGGCCGGGGGCGGGCGGGCGGAGGTGGGCCAGGAGGCGGGTGAGGGTGGTGCGGGCCGAGCGGACGGAGACCTGTTGGCCGACGATCGCCCGCACGGCCATCTCGAAGCCGTCGACCGAGCGGGGGAGCCGGATGCCCGGCTCGGCGGCGACCACCCCGGCCAGCGCCGGGTCGGCGGCGAGCGTGCCGTCGACGGCGGTCGGGTCGGCGTCGAGGTCGAGCAGGCGACGGCAGCGGGCCACGGCGGGGGCGAGGTCGCGCATGTCGGTCAGCCGCAGCGTCGCCGTCACGTGCCCGTCCGCCGGGGTCAGGGCCGCCTCACCCGCGCCGTGCGGCAGCCGCAGCCCTCGCCGGTACGTCCCGTCGCGCACCTCCTCGACGCCGGGCAGCGCGCGCAGCGCGAGGAAGTCCAGCAGCGCCTCCGCGTGCAGCGGCGGGCGGTACGCGAGCCGCAGCGTGATCGTGCCCGCCCCACCCGGCGCGGGACACCGGCGGCCGGCGGTGCGCAACTCGGACGGGGCAGCCCCGAACACCTCCCGGACCGTGTCGTTGAACTGCCGCACGCTGCCGAATCCGGCGGCGAACGCGACCTCCGCCATGCCCAGCCCGGTGGTCTCGATCAGGGTGCGGGCGGTCTGCGCGCGTTGCGCCCGGGCCAGGGCCAGGGGACCGGCGCCCATCTCGGCCCGCAGCATCCGGTGCAGGTGCCGTTCGGTGTAGCCGAGCCGGGCGGCCAGCCCCGGGATGCCGTCGCGGTCCACCACCCCGTCGGCGATCAGCCGCATGGCCCGACCGACGACGTCGGCCCGTACGTCCCACTGCGGGGAGCCCGGGGCGGCGTCCGGCCGGCAGCGCCGGCAGGCGCGCAGCCCCGCCGTCTGGGCGGCGGCGGCCGAGGGGAAGAACCGGACGTTCTGCCGCTTCGGCGTCATCGCCGGGCAGGACGGCCGGCAGTAGATCCCGGTCGACGTGACACCTGTGTAGAACCAGCCGTCGAACCGCTGGTCGCGGCTGTCGACCGCCCGGTAGCACCGCTCGAAGTCCAACTCCACGTCACCGATGATGCCCCTGCCCGGCGCCCCTGGCTCGCGGGAATCGGACGTGGCCGTCCGGGCCTGAACCGGACGCCCGGCGCCGAAAGTGTCGGTTGTGGTCGGTACCGTCCGGCCACCAACTCAAGAAGGGGTGCGGCGATGGCGAGCGTGGCGGGTCGGCGGGCGGCGTCGACACGGGACGGGCACCCTCCGCTGGACGGCGCGGTGGTGCAGCGCTTCTACGAGCGGATGCGCGCGGTCGCCCCGGCCGCCGTCGGCGCGATCGAACGGGACCGGGCCGGCGACCCGGGGCGGGCGTTCGGTGACACCGCCTGCGGCCGGCTGGTGCGCTCGCTCGACGCCGACGGGCTCCGCGCGCTGGGCATGTGGGTGCACCACTGGTGCATGCGGTTCTACGACGACGACACCCGGGTGGCGCTGCGCCTGGTCCGGGAGATCGCCGGCCGCGCCGGGCTGGGCTGGACGGCCGACGAGGTGCGCTGGATGCTCCGCGAGTCGTACGCGGCCGGTCCCGCCGCCGAGGCCCGCTTCACCCTGCCGCTGGCCGCCGCCGGGGAGCTGGCTCCCGGCGCCCTGCCGATCGAGGCCGTGGTGCCCCGCCAGGCCGGTCCCCGCGACTGACCCGCCGCCCCGGGCGACCGACCCGCCGGGCCCCGCGACCGATGCCAGGGTGGCCCGCCGGGCGCGGTGCCCGCCGGTCCGGGCCGGCGTCCCGGCAGCTGCCCGGCCACGGTGGCGCCGACCGCCACGGCGAAGCCGGCGAGCTGCCAGCCGGTCATCGCCTGCCCGAGCACGGCCCAGCCGAGCGCGGCGGCCGTCAGCGGGCTGAGCGCCCCGAGCAGCGACACCTGGGTGACCGGCAGTCGGGCCGCGCCCCGGAACCACAGCGCGTACGCCAGCGCCGTCCCGACCAGCGTCAGCCACGCGTAGCCGGCCAGTGCCGGCGGGTCGGGCACGGGCGGCGTCCCCTCGACCAGCAGGGCGGCCGGCACCACCATCAGCCCGCCGGCGGTGAGCTGCCAGCCGGTGGCGGTGAGCGTGCCGACGCCCGGCGGACGGCCCCAGCGACGGGTCAGCACCAGGCCCGCGCCCATCGCGGCGGTGGCGGTCAGCCCGGCGGCGACGCCCGTCGGGTCGAGGCCCGCGTCGGGGCGCAGCACGACCAGGGTGACCCCGGCGAGCGCCGCGAGCGCGGCGGCCAGCGCCCGGGGTTGGGGCCGTTCGTGCAGCACGAGCACCGTCAGCCCCGCCACCAGCAGCGGCTGGGTGGCGCCGAGCACCGCGGCGGCGCCGCCGGGCAGGTGGTACGCGGCGAAGAAGAGCAGCGGGAAGAACGCCCCGATGTTCAGCGCGCCGAGCACGGCCGCGCGCCACCACCAGGCGCCGTGCGGGCGGTGCCGGGTCAGCGCGAGCAGCAGCAGGCCGGCGGGCAGGGCCCGGATCGCGCCGGACCAGAGCGGCCGGTCGGGCGGCAGCAGTTCGCTGGTGACCAGGTACGTCGTGCCCCACGCGGTCGGCGCGGCGGCGGTGAGCAGGATGTCGAGCCGGCGTCGGTCCACGGTTCCTCGCTAACTCTTGTTGCTAAGTATCTTGCCACTAAGCTACTTCGTGGCGAGTAAAAGCGGGAGTGCGAGGTGCGGCACAATCCGGGGGTGACCGAGCGGGACGACGTCGACGGCATCGTCGAGCAGTGGCAGCGCGAGCGGCCCGGAATGCGCCCCGAGCCGATGGCGGTCTTCGGCCGGATCTACCGGCTGGCCCGGCTCGTCGGCGACGAGCAGGAGCGCACCTACGCCCGCTGGTCGATCAGCCGGGGCGAGTTCGACGTGCTGGCCGCCCTGCGCCGCGCCGGCACCCCCTACACGCTGGCGCCGAAGGCGCTCACCGCCTCGCTGATGCTCACCTCCGGCGGGATGACCGGCCGACTCGACCGGCTGGAACGCGCCGGACTGCTCCGCCGCGCACCCGACCCGGCGGACCGGCGCGGGCTCCTGGTCACCCTCACGCCGGCCGGCCTCGAACTGGTGGAGGAGGCCGCCGAGGCGGGGCTGGCCGTCCAGCGCCGCCTGCTCGACGCGCTGCCCGCCGAGGACCAGCGGCGCCTCGCCGACCTGCTGCGTACGCTGCTGGGCGCGGTCACCGACAGCGGACGCTGACCGGCGCCGCGGACCTTGGCGGCCGACGGACGGCAGCCCCGGGCCGGCGACCGGCGGCGCTGACCTGGCGGCGATGGGCGGCGCTGACCCTGGCGGCGACGGGCGGCAGCCCCGGGCCGGCGACCGGCCCGGGCGGGCCCGCGTGGCGGGCGCCGAGCGGCGGGGGAGCGGCCTCGGGCAGGATGGGCACCGTCGACCCCGACGGAAGGACGACCGTGCCCGCCAGTGAACCGACCATCCTCGCCACCAGCATGGGCATCTACGCGCCGCGCCACGAGGGCGGGCCCCGGCGGGTCAATCCCGTCTTCGACCTCGCCGCCGAGCTGGCCGAGGCCGGGCCGGAGCCCAGGATCTGCTTCCTCAACCAGGCCGAGGGAGACCAGCCGACCACGCTCGCCCGGGTCTACGAGGCGTTCGCCGGCAGCCGGTTCCGGATGACGCACCTGGCGCTCTTCCCGATGCCGAACGTCGACGACGTCCGCGCCCACCTGCTCGCCCAGGACGTGATCTGGGTCGGCGGCGGCAGCGTCGCCAACCTCTGCGCGGTCTGGCGGGTGCACGGCCTCGGCGAGATCCTGCGCGAGTGCTGGGAGGCCGGCGTGGTGCTCGGCGGCGTCTCCGCCGGCTCGATCTGCTGGCACGCCGGCGGGGCCACCGACAGCTTCGGCACCACCCTGCGCGGCTTCACAGACGGGCTGGGCTGGCTGCCCTACGGCAACGGCGTGCACTACGACAGCGAGGAGCAGCGCCGCCCGCTGATGCACAAGCTGGTCGCCGACGGCACGCTGCCGACCGCGCACTGCACCGACGACGGCACCGGCCTGCTCTACCGGGGCACCCGCCTGGTCGAGGCGGTCGCGGACCGCGAGGGGCCCTCGGCGTACGAGGTCAGCCGCGCCGACGACGGCACCGCCCGGGAGACCCGGATCACCCCCCGCCTGCTCGCCTGACCGGCCCGAGCTGCGCGAACCCGGCCCGACCCTCCGGGCCGGCCCGGTCCTCCGTGCCGATCTTGGTACGGGAGCGCCCCTGGAGGGGCCGTTCCGTACCAAGATCGGTCGGGCGTGGCCCGGTGCACCGGCCTGCCTGAACCGGGGTGTGGGGCGTCGGCGTAAGCTGGCTCGTCGTGAGTCTCACCATCGGGATCGTCGGCCTGCCCAACGTCGGCAAGAGCACCCTGTTCAACGCGCTGACCAAGAACGACGTGCTCGCGGCGAACTACCCGTTCGCCACCATCGAGCCCAACGTCGGCGTCGTCGGGCTGCCGGACGAGCGGCTGCACACGCTCGCCGAGATCTTCAGCTCGCAGAAGGTGCTGCCGGCCCCGGTGTCGTTCGTCGACATCGCCGGCCTGGTGCGCGGCGCCTCCAAGGGGCAGGGCCGGGGCAACGCGTTCCTGGCGAACATCCGCGACGCCTCGGCGATCTGCCAGGTCGTCCGGGCCTTCTCCGACCCGAACGTGGTGCACGTCGACGGCAAGGTCTCCCCGGCCGACGACATCGAGACGATCAACACCGAGCTGATCCTCGCCGACCTCCAGACCCTGGAGAAGGCCCTGCCCCGGCTGGAGAAGGAGGCCAAGCTCCGCAAGGACCGGGCCGCCGCCGTCACCGCCGCCAAGCAGGCCGTCGAGCTGCTCGACACCGGCGTCACCCTCTACGCGGGCGCCAAGGACGCGGGCATCGAGCTGGAGCACCTGCGCGAGCTGCACCTGCTCACCACCAAGCCCTTCCTCTACGTCTTCAACGTCGACGAGGCCGAGCTGGGCAACGCCGAGTTCCTCGACGAACTGCGCGCCCTGGTCGCCCCGGCCGAGGCCGTCTTCATGGACGCCAAGATCGAGTCCGAGCTGGTGGACCTGCCCGACGAGGAGGCCCGCGAGCTGCTGGAGTCGATCGGGCAGAACGAGCCGGGCCTGGACCAGCTCGTCCGCGTCGGGTTCCGCACGCTCGGACTCCAGACGTACCTCACCGCCGGCCCCAAGGAGGCGCGCGCCTGGACCGTCCCGGTCGGCGCGACCGCGCCGGAGGCCGCAGGCGTCATCCACTCCGACTTCCAGCGCGGCTTCATCAAGGCCGAGGTGGTCTCCTTCGGCGACCTGGTCGCGGCCGGTTCGATGGCGGCGGCCAAGGCCGCCGGCAAGGTCCGGATCGAGGGCAAGGAGTACGTCATGCAGGACGGCGACGTCGTGGAGTTCCGCTTCAACGTGTAGTGACGATCCGGTTCAACGGGTAGTCACGTTTTGAGCGACCTCTGACGGCGGCGGCGCCCGGCTCAGCTCTTGCGAACGGGCACCAGCCCGTCCAGATCGAGCTTGATCGTGAACGGTGTCGTGGTGCGCAGCACGTGGCGATGAATCGCGGTCGGCACGTACGACCGGGCGGGCTCATCGAGTTCGTAGGTGTGGACCTCAGGCGTGTAGACGGTCCGGGACGGATCGTAGGGCGCCCTCGTGGCCAGAAGATCAGGCTCGGGACGATTCCATCTGTCGAGTCGAATCGTGATCTCCCGGTCGACCTCGATGCCCGGCGGTACCTGGTCCGTCCGAATCCAGCGCGTCGGAGGATTGCTCGCGTCGCCTACCCTCCCTAGCCATGGCCTATCAGCACCAGATGCCCCAGCCGCCCCAACCGCCGAAGAAGCGCACGCTGCGTACCGTGTTGATCGTCGTCGGCGTGGTCCTCGTGCTGTGCTGCGGTGGCGCCGGTATCGGCGGCTTCTTCCTGTACAAGGGGGTCAAGGGCGCGACTGATCCGGCGCGGCAGGCCGCTGAGTCGTTCGTCAGCCACCTGGAGGCGGGCGATCCGGACGCGGCGTACGAGCTGTTGTGCGGCGACACGCGCGCCGGGTACCCGAGGGAGGCGTTCGTCCAGGGTGTCGCCAAGGAGCCGAAGATCCGCGGTCACAAGGTGAACGGCGTGAACGTGCAGAGCGTCAACGGCCGCACCACGGCGACCGTACGCATGGCGCTGCAACTGGACAGCGGCTTCACCGACCAGCACATGTTCATGCTGGTGAAGGAGGACGGCGCCTGGAAGGTGTGCGGCCAGCCGTACTGAGCCGCACACCCTGGCGGGGTGGGATGTCAGCCGAGTCCCGCCCAGGGATCCTCCCGACGCCACACCATCGGCAGGCGCAGCGGGATCCGGTCGTGGTCGGCCAGCCGGACGAGGACGCGCATGGTGCGGTCGAGGTCGTCGCCCGCGTACGGCAGGGCGCGTAGCGGCTGGTCGAGCGGGCGGAAGAAGTCGTCCCAGTGGACGAGGACCACGCGCCGGGCTCCGACGGCCCGTACGGTCTGGTTCCAGTAGGCGCGGAGGTACTGCTCGTCCTGCACGCCGAGCTGGCCGACGCCCAGATAGACCACGTCGGCCCGGCACCCGTCCAGTGCTCCGGGCAGGTAGCCGGCGCTGCCCTGGACCAGCGCCGTCCGGCCGCTCGTGTGCGCGACGAGCACGGACCACGCCTCACCGCACCTGTAGGCGCTGGCCCTGGCAGGGGGCACCACGGGTGCGGTGATCGCACCGGGGAAGCGATCCGGTGGGCAGTGCGTGGACTTGACGAACGTGAGGGTGAAGGGGCCCCGGGTCACCGGCTCGCGCGGCGTGACGACCTGGATGCGGTCGTCGGTGAGGCCGGCCCCTCGACCGACCCAGGCCGCGGACCGGCCACCGGTGAGCACCGCACCGGTGCGGAGCGCGACGGTCGCGGAGTCCAGGACGTGATCGAAGTGGGTGTGCACCGGGACCACGGCGGCCAGCCGGCGTCCGCCCTCGTCGTGCTCCAGTCCCAGCCGGGTGAGCGCGGAGTCGATGCGTGCGTCGTCGGGGGCGAGCTTGCGGAGAGCGACCCTGAGCAGGGACGGCCGGGAGAAGAACCCGTCGGTCAGCACCGCGGTGTCACCGTCGTCGAACAGCAGGCTGGCGGTGCCGAGGAACGTGACGCTGAAGCCCTCGGCCGCAGCCGGGACGTCGAACCGGTCGGCATGGGCGTCGATGTCGGGGCGGCCGAACCTCAGGCGCATGGCCGGACGCTACCTGTTCGGTCGGCAGACCGGTGGGCCGCGTGAGGTCGCCATGTGAGACGGGGCAGGGCGATGGCGTACGTGCCCCGTCAACGGCGCACGGCGGCCATGGCTCCGGCGACGACGGTTCCGAAGCCGATTGCCATCAGCGGCAGGCCCCACCCGAAGGGCAGTTCACCGACCCAGTTGATGTTGCTGCGTTCCGGCAGGGAACCCAGGCTCACCGCGACCACGGCGCTGGCGAGGAACATCCCGGCCACCGCCGCGCCAACGGTGAGCAGAGCGAACCCCGCCGCCCGGCGGGCCCAGAAGCTGGCACCGAGGGCGGTCAGGAGGAGAACCACCACCCACCAGGTCCAGCCGCCTCCGACTTCCAGGTAGGCCCAGCCCGAATACGACCACAGGTACCTCTCGCTGATCCGGAACCAGGGGGTCAGGTACCCGAGCAGGGTGATGCTGGTGCCGAACATGAGCAGCACGTCGGGCGCCGGCCGGTACCACGGGGGCGAGTCGTCCATGGGTGCCGAAGGTAGCAGCCGGCGTCATCCGTTCCCCGGCCGCGGGAGCGCGGCTCAGCCGCTGCGTGGGGCGTACATGATGATGGCGACCCCGACCAGGCAGATGGCCGCGCCGACGATGTCGTAGCGGTCGGGGCGGAACTTGTCGACGACCATGCCCCAGGTGAGGGAGCCGGCGACGAAGACGCCGCCGTAGGCGGCCAGGATCCGGCCGAAGTTCGGGTCGGGCTGGAAGGTGGCGACGAAGCCGTAGAGGCCGAGGGCGACGACCCCCGCCGCCACCCACAGCAGCCCCCGGTGCTCGCGCCAGCCCTGCCACACGAGCCAGGCCCCGCCGATCTCGGCGAGCGCGGCGAGCAGGAACAGCAGGATCGAGCGCACCACCGTCATGGTGGGAACGGTAGCGGGGGCACGACCCGGTGAGCGGTCGGCCGGATCAGGGCGTTGCGGTGAGCGGGTTGCCGGCGGCGCGCGCGGCGTCGAAGCGTCGGGTGACGTCGGCCCAGTCGACCAGGTCCCAGAGCCGGTCGACGTAGTCCGGGCGGACGTTCTTGTACTGCAGGTAGTAGGCGTGTTCCCAGGCGTCGAAGACCAGGATCGGCGTGGAGCCGTGGCCGACGTTGCCGTGGTGGTCGTAGACCTGTTCGACGATGAGGCGCTGCGCCAGCGGCTCCCACGCCAGGACGCCCCACCCGGAGCCCTGCACGCTCTTCGTGGCGGCGGAGAGCTGGCCGGCGAAGCCGTCGAACGAGCCGAAGTGTTCGCCGATGGCGGCGGCCAGCTCGCCGTCCGGGCGGTCGCCGCCATCGGGGGAGAGGTTGTTCCAGAAGATCGAGTGCAGGACGTGCCCGGAGAGGTTGAAGGCCAGGGTCTTCTCCAGGCCGACAAGCGCCGAGTAGTCGCCCTTGTCGCGGGCCTCGGCGAGCTGGTCGAGGGCGTCGTTGCTGCCCTTGACGTACGCGGCGTGGTGCTTGCTGTGGTGCAGCTCCAGGATCTGACCGCTCATGGCGGGTTCCAGCGCCCCGTAGTCGTAGGGCATGTCGGGGAGCTTGTAGACGGCCATGGGGACCCTTTCGCGAGTGGACGATCTTCCGATCAGTATGCCTTATTGCAAAGTCTTGGCAACTGCGGAATATTGGCAACTGGAGCGGGTCGCACGGGATCCGCTCCACGGCCGACGCCGTCGGTAGGGCGCGCCTCCACGCCGCGATGATCACCGGTGGGGGCGCGCCCGCACGTGACTACCGGCCAGCCCCTGCCGTCACCGCCGCCGCGGCCGCGCGGCCGACCCGGTCACCGTCCGCCCGCCGCTGCCGCCGCCTGGTCGGTGAGGCCGTCGAGCACGGCGACGTGTGCCGCCGGTACCCGGATGTCCAGCGTCAGCGCGTCCGGCCCGGATCGGGACAGGTCGAACGTGAAGAACGAGCAGCACGCCGACTCGCGCGCCGTCAGGTCCCGTACCGTCTGCTCCGTCTGCGCCGTGCCGGCGAGCCGCAACCGCAGGTGCCGTGCGGAGAGCCGCGTGACGTCGCGTACCGCGTCGCGGAAGAGCCGGTCGAACTCGGCGAGCCGCAGCGGCCGCGCGGCCGTCGGCAGCGTGCACGCGTCCGGCACCCAGGCGGCCTCCGCCGCAGAACCATGAATGTCCATGTCTCGACGGTAGCCCTCCGGACCGGCGCGAAACGCGGGCCGTGCACGGGCGCCGGAGACGGCCGAGCACGGCCTGAACCACCGCGCTCCCTCCCACGGGGGAGGCGGTCCCCTCGCGCTCGGGAGTCGGCGCGGGGTCCGCCGGGCCTAGCGTCGGGAGCATGGATGCTTCTTCCGGTGCGCGGCGCTGGCCGGCCTACGCGTTGGTGGTGCTCTTCCTCGCGTACGCCGTGGGCAAGGCCGCCTTCGCCCTCGAATCCCGGCTCGGTTTCCCGGGCGGCCCGGTCGTCCCGGCCGCCGAGCACGAACGCTACGCCCGCGACGTGATGGGCGTGGCGACCGCGCAGTGGTCGGCGACCGCGTCGGGGGTGGCGGGCGCCTGCCTCGCCCTCGCCACGGTCACGGCGCCGGGGCGGCGGGTGCCGAGGCCCCTGATGCTGCTGGCGCTGGCGGGCATGCTGCTGGCCGTCGGGGCCGGCGCGACGATCATGGTGGTGGACGGGTTCGTGGGCCTCGGCGTGGGCTGGCAGTGGTACCACGGGGTCCTCGGACTCGTCGTGATCGGGCTGCTCGTGGCGACGATCCGGTCCTACGTGGTGGCGACGAGACGTGCCGCGCACTGACCGGGCGCGGGTGGGCGCGTACGGCGCGGCGGCGTGCGCCTCGGCCTACGGGGCGATGAAGCTCGCGCAGGCGCTGGGGGCCAACGCGCTGGCCGACAAGGATCCGCTCCCGCCGGAGCTGCGCGAACGGCTGCTCGCCCGCGACCCGCTGTTCGTGGCGAGCCACTGGGCGCTGGCCGCCGCCGCGGTCGTCGGTGTCGTGGTCGCGCTGGCCACCCTGCGCCCCTGGCCGGCGGCCTTTCCCCGCCGGCTGCTGCTGGCGGTCACCTGGACGCTCGGCATCCTCATGATCGCCCGGTCGGTCGGCGTGCTGGGGCACGGCCTCGTCGGTGACGCGCTGCTGCTGACCGGCGTCCGGCCGCCGCCGGTCGGGCACGCCGCCCTGGCCCGCGACCTGGCGTGGTGGGACCTGTTGCTGTGGTCGCCGTTCTTCCTGCTCTGGGGGGCGTGCTGGACGGCGGCGGGCTGGCGGCTGGGCAGGCGGCGCCGGGCCGGACCTACGATCGGGCGGTGCAGAAGGTACGCCTCCGCCGGCTTCCGGTGACGTCACCGCCGATCCCGGAAGGTGGCGGTCGGATCCAGTCGCCAGCCGGCGAGCTGGCCCAGATCGTCAACGGCGGCACCTACCGCTTCCTGGCGTACCTGGAGTTCCGGCCGGACGCCGTCCGGCCGCGCGGCAACCACTACCACGCCCACAGGACGGAGACGCTGTACGTGATCAGCGGGCGGCTCCGGGCGGTGTTCCGCGACCTGGACTCCGGCGAGCGGACCGAGCTGACGATCGAGGCGGGTGACGCGGTCACGGTGGAGCCGCGCTGCGCCCACGTCTACTTCGCCCTGGAGCACTCCCAGGCCGTCGAGTTGGCGGACACGCCGTACGACCCGGGCGACACCCACCCCTGCGACGTCGTCGCCGGCTGATCGGGTGGCCGTCGACCGCCTACGATCTCGCCATGATCACCCCGCCCCTCCCGCCCGACGTGCTCGCCCGTTACCCCGGCCTGGAGAAGTTGGGGCGCACGGCGACCCGTCTGCACCCGCGCCCCGGGGCGGCCACGGCCGCCATGAGCCACGTCGGCGGGCCGCTGCTCTGGCCGGCCGACGAGCCCTGGCCCACCTGCGAGGCGCCGCACATGGTGCACGAGGAGGTGCCGGTCCCGGCCGAGCTGGTGGAGCGGATGCGGGCGGCGGAGCGCCGGCGCACGCAGTCGCACGTCCTGGCCGAGGGCGAGGTCGAGCTGCGCGACGAGATCGCCGCCCTGATCGGCCCGGGTTTCGTCGGCTGGGGCTCGCGCGACGGCGGCCCGGTCGTCGGCCACCGGTACGTGCCACGACCGCACCCCGCGCCGAACCCGATGGTCCCGCTGGCGCAACTGCGCGCGCAGGACGTCCCCGACCTGCCGCGCCCCGGCGGGGCGGACCTGTTGCAGGTGCTGTGGTGCCCGTTCGAGCACGCCGAGGGCCCGTGGGGGCCGACGGTGGAGCTGCGCTGGCGGCGGGAGGCGGACGTGACCGATCTCCTCGGTCAGCCGCCGCGCGGCGAGATCGGGAACGACGGGTACGTGCCCCGGCCGTGCCGGCTGCACCCGGAGCAGGTGGTCGAGTACCCGTACCCGCAGGAACTGCCGGAGGCCCTGCGGACGCTGGTCGACGAGCAGGACGAGGAGTGCGAGTACGACGACCACAACTACGTCGACACCGTCATGGTGCCCGGCTGGAAGGTGGGCGGCTACGCCGACTGGAGCCTCACCGACCTGCGCCCGACGCCGTGCCCCCGCTGCGCCGGCCCCACCACGCTGGCCCTCGTCGTCGCCTCCTCCGAGCGGGGCACCGGCCGGTGGCAGCCGACGCGGCCGGACGGCGAGCCCGACCACGACCCGTACGAGCCGACCGGTGTCGTCGTCGGCCGGCACGGCGCGCTGCGCATCTTCGTGTGCCTGAGCTGCCCGGACACCCCGTTCCTGCTAGACCAGCAGTGACCGCTGCCGCCACCGACCCGCCACCGACCTGCTCCGCGCCGCCCCGCTCCGCGCCGACCGGCCCCGACCCGCTCCGCCGCCCGCCGGCTGACGGCCGCCGCCCACGACGTTGCCCGCCGCCCGACGTTGCCCGAACGCCCCGCTAGCCCGCAGCCGCCGGGACGAGTGGAACTCCACGGGTGTCAAACAGGCGTTTTGACGTACATGGTGTTCCACTCGCGGTGCAGCAGGACGTGCGGCCGGGCGTTGGTGGCGGTCAGCGGGTGGGGCGGGCCAGCGGTGGGGCGGGTCAGTGGGTGGGACGGATCAGTTCGACCTGGTCGCCGGCCAGCACCTCCGTGGTGCCCTCCGGGTGGCGAACCTCCAGCACCGGCACGCCCTCGTCGAGTTGCATGCTCCGCCGCTCCTCGCCCGTGGGCATCCGCGCGACCACCGTCGCGCCGGGAGGCACTTCGACCGGCCGGCGCACCGGCGTCTCCCGCACGTGGGTGCCGTGGCCCCGCACCGTGCTGACCAGCCCCTCGGACCGGAGCAACGAGGTCGCCATGCGCACGGCTTCGCGGCCGATCCCATACTCCTGCGTCAGTCGCGTCTCGCTCGGCAAGGTCGTTCCGGGACCGAACTCGCCCGACTCGATGCGCTGCCGGAGCAGGTCGGCGAGCTGCACGTAGACCGGGGTGTGCGAGCGCGGATCGATCGTCATGGCGCTTCAGCCTTGTTCCCCCGTCGGCAGGTCTGGTTGTGCCCCTGAGCCCCTGTGCGTATAGTTCCAGTGACGTTGAGTGCTCGGACGAGAAATCCTCCGTCACCTTCGGTCGCCCGTCGACGTCCCCTCCTACTCGCTGGAGGCCAACACTGATGAGAGCCGTCCGGGAGCGTTTCGTCATCCACCTGCCGGTCGTCACGAGGGACCTGCTCTCCGCCGTACGCCTGGCGCGGGTCGTGGCGCGGTGGGCGAGCGTGCTCGCGCAGACCGACCCCGGCGAGACCACGGTCTCCGCCGAGGACGCGCAGCACCTGCGGCACCGGGTCTTCTGTGACACGCTGCTGCCTGAGGGCCGGCGCTGCCTGCTGCGGGCTGACCACGACGGCCCGTGCACCCGCCGCCCCGCGAGATTCTGAGATCGCCGGTCGCACGTCGTCCGGAACCGGGTCGCCCGTTCGTCACCCTGGTGAGTACCCGACATCGAGGAGCGACATGAAATACCTGATGTTCGTCTGCACCGACAGCGAGCCGGACACCGACCGTGCCGACTGGCCGGACATCGAGGCGTGGGTGGCGGAGAACGACGCGCGGGGCCGGCGGCTGACGGGCGACGCGCTCGCGGAGACGACGGCGGCCACCACGGTCCGCGTCCGTAACGGGGAGTTGCTGGTCTCCGACGGCCCGTTCGCCGAGACAAAGGAGGTCATCGTGGGCTTCGACCTGCTGGAGTGCGCCGACCTGGACGAGGCGATCGAGGTGGCGCGCGCCCACCCGATGGCCCGCGAGGGCCGGCTCGAACTACGCCCGATCGTCAGCCTGGGTGGCTGACGGCCCCACCGACCGGCTCGCGGTGGCCGACGCCGTCGCCACCGCGAGCACCGGGTCGTACGCCCGGATCGTCGCGACGCTGATCCGGGTCACCGGCGACTGGACCCTGGCCGAGGACTGCGCCCAGGAGGCGTCGGCGCTCGCGCTGGCCCGGTGGCCGGCGGAGGGCGTGCCCGCCAACCCGGGCGGCTGGCTGATGACGGTGGCCCGCAACCGCGCGATCGACGTGCTCCGGCGATCCTCGGTCGAGCGGCGCAAGCTGCGTGAGCTGGCCGTCCTCACGCTGACCGCAGCGGAGCCCGATCCGGGAACGGCGGGGGAGGGGGAGATCGTGGATGACCGGCTGCGGCTCGTCTTCACCTGCTGTCACCCGGCCCTGGCGCTGGAGGCGCGGGTCGCCCTGACGCTGCGTACGGTCTGCGGGGTGTCGACCGCCGACATCGCGCGGGCCTTCCTGGTCACCGAGTCGACAATGACCCGGCGGCTCACCCGGGCCAAGGCGAAGATCGCCGCCGCCGGCATCCCGTACCGGGTGCCGACCGGCCCGATGCTCGCGGAGCGGCTCCCCGGCGTCCTCGCCGTGCTGTACCTGCTCTTCACCCGGGGCTACGACGCCGACGGCGAGCCCGCCTTCGCCGACGAGGCGATCCGCCTGGCCCGGCTGCTCGATCGGCTGATGCCGGGCCAGCCCGAGGTGGCCGCCCTGCTGGCCCTCTTCCTCCTCCAGCACTCCCGGCGCGCCGCCCGCCGCGACCGCGACGGCAACCTGCTCACCCTCGACCGGCAGGACCGCACCCGCTGGGACCACGCCGCGATCGCCGAGGGCGTCGGCATTCTCGCGCGGGTCCCGGCGGACGGCCCGTACGCCCTCCAGGCCCGGATCGCCGCCTGTCACGCCACCGCCGCGTCCGCCGAGGCCACCGACTGGGTCGCGATCGCCGAGGCGTACGACCGGCTCGCCGGGTGGCAGCCGTCGCCGGTGGTCGAGCTGAACCGCGCCGTCGCCCACGGCTACGCGTACGGGCCGGCGGCGGGGCTGGCGCTGCTGGCCGCCGCCCGGGCCGGCGGGGCGCTGGACGGCTACCCGCTCGCCGTCGCCGCCGAGGCCGAGCTGACCGCCCGACAGGGCGAACGCGAGCGGGCCGCCGCGCTGTTCCGGCGGGCCGCCGACGCCCATCACGGGGCGGAGCGCCGCGCCCTGCTGGAGCGCGCCGACCAGCTCAGCTGATGTGGTGCAGGATCACGTTGTGCACGTGGTGGCTCTTGTCGGCGCCCCGGAACTCCACCTCGTAGGTGTGCGTGCCGACGTGGATCGCGATGGCCCCGGTGGAGAAGAACGAGCCGCCCCACGACTTGTTGCTGACCACGCTGACGCTGGTGATCTTCGAGTACGGGATGCTGGTGATGGCGTACCGCTTGCCGACGAAGGAGCGGTCCTGGATGATGACGCGCCGGTCGGTCAGGCCGATGAAGCCGGTGCCGGTGCCGACGGCGTCGTAGACGGCGATGATCTGTTCTCCGTGGAGCAGGCCGCTCTGGATCTGCTGGAACTGCTCCTTGCGGTCGTACGTCGCGTTCGCCATGCCCCCACGGTAGGCCGCGCGCGCCAACCGAAGATCACCCCCGGCGCGGGACCCGTCAGGTCGTGTTCGCGTCGGTCGCGGCCCGCACGAACTCGTGGACGCGGGCCGTGCCGTTGCTCTCCCGCCAGACCAGGCCCCGCCGGATCGGTGGCGCGTCCCGGATCGGCACGTACGCCACGTCGGGGCGCGGGTAGTAGCGGCGCGTGTGCTCGCCCACCGGCAGCACCCCCCGCCCCATCGCGACCAGCGTCAGCATCTCCGAGAACGTGTTGCCCGCCGGCCCCTTCGGCACCGGCCGCCCCGACGGGGTCTGCTCGGGGGTGCGGTCGCGCTTGAACTCCGCCGAGGTCACGGCCGGGTACTGCACCACCGGGTGGTCGCCGAGCGTCTCCAGGGAGACCGACGCCTCCCGGGTCAACGGGTGCCCGGCGGTCACCGCGAGCAACCGCCGCTCCTGAAGCAGCGCCGGCCCGCAGGCCATCCCGTCGAAGGGGTACGCGGCCATCAGGACGTCGACGGAACCGTCGAGCAGGCTCTGCCGGGAGTTGAAGAGCTGCACCTCCCGCACCTCGACCTGGCAGTCGGGGTGGCGCTGCGAGAACAGGGCGACGCCCTTGAGCAGCGTCGGGGCGGTCCACTCGCCGAGGAAGGCGACCCGCAGCCGCCCGGTCACGCCCCGTCCCGCGTCGACGGCCCGGCGTACGGCGTCGTCGATGCCGGCGACCAGCGGCGCCAGGTCCTCGGCGAGCTGCCGCCCGATCGGGGTGAGCTGGACGACCCGGCTGGTGCGGGCGAAGAGCGGGGCGCCGACGCGGCGTTCCAACTTCTTGACCACCTGGCTGATCCGCCCGGTGGTCACCCGCAGGCGCTCGGCCGTCCGGCCGAAGTGCAACTCCTCGGCGAGGGTCAGGAAGGTCTCCAGCTCGTGTCGTTCCAGCACGTCCCGCCCCATCGTTGAATCCGGCTCAACGATGGTAGTGCGATCGCGTCTTGGTCGACGTGGCCGGCCGGCGGATCGTGAGGGGCATGGAAACGACGACAGTCACCGACTACCTGGCCGATCTCGACGCCCCCCTGCGGGAGATCGGCGAGAAGCTGCGCCCCGTCATCGAGTCGGCCCTGCCGGGCGCGACCGCGGCGGTGTGGCACGGACACCCGGTCTGGGGCCTCGGCGACCGGCCGGGTCGGCACCCCGTCTGCCTCGTGAAGGCGTACGGCACGTACGTCACCTTCGGGCTGTGGCGCGGCGCCGAGGTCACCGACCCCTCGGGGCGGCTGGTCGCCGGCGCCCGGCAGATGGCCTCCGTCAAGCTGCGTACCCTCGCCGACGTCGACCCCGCCCTGTTCACCGACTGGCTGCGCCAGGCTTACGCGCTGGAGGTCAGGTGAGCGCGGTACGGGTCACGGGCTTCGACCACCTGGTGCTCAACGTGACCGACGTGGAGCGCGCGCTGGACTTCTACTGTGGGCTGCTCGGCCTGGCTCCGGTGCGGGTCGACCGGTGGCGGGCCGGCGCGGTCCCGTTCCCCTCGGTACGCATCGACGCGGGGACCATCATCGACCTCGTGCGCCGGGACCGGGGCGAATCGAACGTCGACCACTTCTGTCTGGTGGTGGAGCCGCTGGACTGGGCGGAGGTCGTCGCGTCGGGTGCCTTCGCGGTGATCGAGGGGCCGGTGGGCCGGTTCGGCGCGCGGGGCAGCGCCACCTCGCTCTACGTGCGGGATCCGGACGGCAACTCCGTCGAGCTGCGCTGGTACCCCCAGGACGCCGTCTGAGCGGCCGACGCCGGGGTGCGTGCCGGCCGGGTGGCCCGGTGGCGGCGGCCCCGCACGCGTGAAGCCCCGCCGACGCATCGAGGGATGCGGGCGGCGGGGCTCCGGGCGCGGTGCGGACTACCGGTTGGTGCGCGGGTCGTTGTCGCGGCTGCGGCTGCCGGACTTGGCCAGGCCGCGGCTGATCAGGTAACCGATGGTCAGCAGCGTGATGTACCACCAGGCCTTGTCGGCCGCGAAGTAGTCGCCGCCGTTGTCGGCGGCGCCGTCACCGACGGCGTTCGAGGCGATCAGCACCCCGATCACGGAGAGCACGTAGACGGCCAGCTCGGTGGTCTTCCACGACGGCTTGGTCTCGTCGCCGTGCCGGTGCGCGTGCCGGACGTCGTGGTCCACGTGGTGGCCGTCGTGGTCGGTCACCCGGTCGGTCATGCGGTTCACGGTGGGGGTGGTCATGTCAGCTCCCAAAAAAATGCGTTATCAGGTGTTCAGTCCGTTGCGGGGCTTGTTGTCTGCTCCCGTGCCGGATTGATACCCGTGCGCCTTTCAGGGAAACATCAGCCGTACCAGCCTCTTCTCAGCCGACCTCGGCCGCGCCGACCCTCGCGACGGGGAGCCGGGCGACGGATGGAACGGGGTCAGGGCTGGGTGACGGCGCGGTAGGCGTCCTCGATGCGGGCGGCCAGCAGGACCTCCCCCTCGGTCAGCGGCGCGTTGCCGTGCCCCACCCGGATCCGGGTCTGGTCGGCCCGGCGGCTGATCTCCGGACGCAGGTGCAGCGCGTCGGCGACCACCTTCACCCGCTCGGTGAGGGCGGCGTGCTGCGAGTCGTCGATGACGAGGGTGCGTCGGATCTGCTCACCCTCGCGGATCCAGCCGGGGAGCAGGGTGAGAGCGTCGTCGAGGTAGTCGTGCTTGGATCGACTGCTGAACAGCGCGCGCATCACCGCACCTCCCAGGCGCCGTTGCCGGCTTGTGGCCAAATCGTCGCCGTCCCGTGTCTTGTCGGTGCCTTCTAGTCTGTCCTCGCATGCTGGGTGTGTCCACGCCCACACTTCCGGGTTCTCCTGCCCTGACGGTCGGCCACGCTACCCAAACCGCCGATTGATCTGGCACGCTGGACGCCCGTGCGGACCGAACGGGCGAATGGCGGCGGGCAGGCCGAGCGACGGGACCTCAGGGTGATCGTCGGGGCGGCGATCATCAGGGACGGCCGGGTGCTCGCCTGCGCCCGCTCCGCCCCGCCCGAGGTGGCGGGCATGTGGGAGTTCCCCGGCGGCAAGGTGGAGCCGGGCGAGAGCGAGACCGCCGCGCTCGCCCGCGAGTGCGCCGAGGAGCTGGCCGTACGCGTGGAGATCGGCGACCGGGTCGGCCGCAACGTCCGGATGGCCCACGGCCGCTCGGTGCTCAAGGTGTACGCGGCCCGCCTGCTGCACGACGACCAGCCGCAGGCCCTCGAACACTCGGCGCTGCGCTGGCTCTCCGCCGACGAGTTGGACAGCGTCACCTGGCTCCCGGCCGACGCGCCGATCGTCGCGGCCCTCCGGCCCATCCTGGCCGCCTGAGCGGAAGCGGACATCCGAGCCGAAAGAGGACGGGGGCCGGCGGCGTCAGCCGCGGCCCCCGTCGTCGTCAGCGCACGTCAGTGCTTGTCCTGCTCCGGGTGGGCGAAGTTCAGGTGCTCCGGCGGCAGCGGGAAGGTCACGTCGTCGCCGAACGGCGACGGCGCCGCCGCCCGGTCGAACGTGAGCTCCGTCAGCGGCAGCCGGCCGTGGTCGTCGACGGCGGGCGCGGTCGGCCTCGGCACCTCGCGGTCCCAGTTGACGCCGCGCTGCGCCTGCACCTCGGCCCGCGAATCGTGGGAGCCGCCCGCGTGCGAGTGCACGCCCCCGTGGGCCGCGCTGCCGCGCACCGCGCCGCTGGCGTGTTCGCTGGTCACGATGGTCTGAGGCACCTGACCCCTCCGGAAGATCTTGCTACCAAGCCACACGAGGGGATCGTACCTGCGGTCGACGACCCGTTCCTTCATGGGGATGATCCCGTTGTCGGTGATCTTGATGTGCTCGGGGCAGACCTCGGTGCAGCACTTGGTGATGTTGCAGAATCCGAGGCCCTGCTCGGCCTGCGCGTACTCCTTGCGGTCGCTCTTCGCGTCCAGCGGGTGCATGTCCAGCTCGGCCGCCCGGATGAAGTACCGCGGCCCCGAGAACGCCTGCTTGTTCTCCTCGTGGTCGCGGATCACGTGGCAGACGTTCTGGCACAGGAAGCACTCGATGCACTTGCGGAACTCCTGCGAGCGCTCCACGTCGACCTGCTGCATCCGGTACTCGCCGGGCGCCAGGTCGGCCGGCGGCGCGAACGCCGGCGTCTCCCGCGCCTTCTCGTAGTTGAACGAGACGTCGGTGACCAGGTCCCGGATCACCGGGAAGGTGCGCAGCGGGGTGACCGTGACCGTCTCGTCCTCCGTGAAGGTGGACATCCGGGTCATGCAGCTCAGCCGCGGCTTGCCGTTGATCTCCATCGAGCAGGAGCCGCACTTGCCGGCCTTGCAGTTCCAGCGGCAGGCCAGGTCGGGGGCGTCGGTCGCCTGGAGCCGGTGGATGACGTCGAGGACGACCTCGCCCTCGTTGACCTCCACCATGTAGTCCTGGAGGTCGCCGCCGTTCTCGTCGCCGCGCCAGATGCGGAACTGGCGCTTCGCGCCCGGCTTCCCGGGCCCCTGGGGGTTCTGGTTACCCATGCGTCAGCGCTCCTTCTCGGTCTCGACGTCGGCGACCTGGGCGTCGAACTCGGCGAGTTCCTCGTCCGTGAGGTACTTGGCCAGCTCCGCGCGGTCGAAGAGGCCGATCAGCTCCGGGCGCATCCTCGGCAGCGGCTTGCGCTCCAGGCGCACCGTGTCGCCGTCGAGGGAGCAGACCAGGTTGACCCGACGCCACGCCGGATCCATGGCCGGGTGGTCCTCCCGGGTGTGCCCGCCGCGCGACTCCCGCCGCTCCAGCGCCGCCTTCGCGGTGCACTCCGAGACCACCAGCATGTTGCGCAGGTCGAGCGCCAGGTGCCAGCCCGGGTTGTAGCGCCGGCCGCCGCTCGCGCTGACCTTCGCCACCCGCTCCCGCAGCTCCGCCAGCCTGCCCAGCGCGTCGACCAGCTCGCCCTCGCGCCGGATGATGCCGACCAGGTCGCCCATCACCGCCTGGAGGTCCTGCTGGAGGGTGTACGGGCTCTCGCCGGTGTCCCGCTGCAACGGGGCCAGGGCCGTCTCCACCGCGGCCTCCACGGCGGCGACGCCCACCTTCGGGCGCGCGGGGAGGCTGTCGGCGTACGTGGCGGCGTGGCCGCCCGCGCGCTTGCCGAACACCAGCAGGTCGGACAGGGAGTTGCCGCCGAGCCGGTTGGAGCCGTGCATGCCGCCGGACACCTCGCCCGCGGCGAAGAGCCCCCGCACGTGGCCGAACGCGGCCCCGCTGTCCGGGTCGACCTCGACGCCGCCCATCACGTAGTGACAGGTGGGCCCGACCTCCATCGGCTCCTTCGTGATGTCGACGTCGGCCAGCTCCTTGAACTGGTGGTACATCGACGGCAGGCGGCGGCGGATCTCCTCCGCCGGCTTGCGGGAGGCGATGTCCAGGTAGACGCCGCCCGCCGGCGTGCCCCGCCCGGCCTTGACCTCGCTGTTGATCGCCCGGGCCACCTCGTCACGCGGCAGCAGCTCCGGCGGGCGCCGGTTGTTGTCCGGGTCGGTGTACCAGCGGTCCGCCTCCTCCTCGGTCTCCGCGTACTGCTTGCGGAAGACGTCGGGGACGTAGTCGAACATGAACCGCTTGCCGTCGGAGTTCTTCAGCACACCGCCGTCGCCGCGCACCGACTCGGTGACCAGGATGCCCTTCACCGAGGGCGGCCAGACCATGCCGGTCGGGTGGAACTGGAGGAACTCCATGTTGATCAGCGTCGCGCCGGCCCGCAGCGCGAGCGCGTGCCCGTCACCCGTGTACTCCCAGGAGTTCGAGGTGACCTTGTAGGAGCGGCCGACGCCGCCGGTCGCCAGCACCACCGCGGGCGCCTCGAAGAGGACGAACTCGCCGGACTCCCGGTAGTAGCCGAACGCGCCGGCGACCCGGTCGCCGTCGAGCAGCAGCTCGGTGATCGTGGTCTCGGAGAAGACCTTGATCCGGGCGTCGTACGAGCCGTGGTCGCGCTTGTCCTCCTGCTGGAGCGACACGATCTTCTGCTGGAGGGTGCGGATCAGCTCCAGGCCGGTCCGGTCGCCGACGTGCGCCAGGCGGGGGTACTCGTGGCCACCGAAGTTGCGCTGCGAGATCTTCCCGTCCTTGGTGCGGTCGAAGAGCGCACCGTACGTCTCCAGCTCCCAGATGCGCTGCGGCGACTCCTTCGCGTGCAGCTCGGCCATCCGGAAGTTGTTGAGGAACTTGCCGCCGCGCATCGTGTCGCGGAAGTGCACCTGCCAGTTGTCCCGGCTGTTCACGTTCCCCATCGCGGCGGCGGCGCCGCCCTCGGCCATCACCGTGTGTGCCTTGCCGAAGAGCGACTTGGAGATGATCGCGGTCTTCTTGCCGGCGAGGCGGGCCTCGATCGCCGCGCGCAGGCCGGCGCCACCGGCCCCGATCACGACGACGTCGTAGTGGTGTCGTTCGATTCGCGTTGTGTTGGTCATGTCAGGGGCCCTCTAGTTGATGAACCGCAGGTCGTTGAACCAGCCGGCCGCGACCGCCATGACGTAGAAGTCCGTCAGGGCCAGCGTGCCGAGGGTGATCCAGGCGAGCTGCATGTGCCGGACGTTCAGGGCGGAGACGAAGCTCCAGGCCCGGTAGCGCACCGGGTGCTTGGAGAAGTGCTTGAGCCGCCCGCCGATGATGTGCCGGCACGAGTGGCAGGAGATCGTGTACGCCCAGAGCATCACCACGTTGACGAGCAGGACGATGTTGCCCAGCCCGAACCCGAAGCCCTTGGGGGAGTGGAAGGCCAGGACCGCGTCCCAGGTGTTGATCAGCGAGATGATCGCGGCGGCGTAGAAGAAGTAGCGGTGCAGGTTCTGGCCGAGCAGCGGGAACCGGGTCTCGCCGCCGTAGGACTTGTGCCCGTCGGGGACCGCGCAGGCGGGCGGCGACAGCCAGAACGACCGGTAGTAGGCCTTGCGGTAGTAGTAGCAGGTGAGGCGGAACAGCAGCAGGAACGGCAGCGTCAGCGCCGCGTCCGGGATGATCCACCAGCCGGGCAGGAACCGTCCGAAGTGGGAGGCGCCCTCCACGCACCGCTCGGTCACGCAGGGCGAGTAGAACGGGGTCAGGTAGTGGTAGTCCTCGACCCAGTAGAAGTCGTGCATGAAGACCCGGACCGTCGCGTACGCCACCCACGCGCTGAGCCCGATCACGGTGATCAGCGGGGCGAGCCACCAGCGGTCGGTTCGCAACGTCTTCGCCGCGATGGCGGCGCGCGCCCGCGCTCCCCGCGGCCTCGTTGCCGTTGATGTCATTAGAGTCGTCTCCCTGACAGGACCCTCACGGGCGGATCAAGTTCCGGTCGGCAACGCGGACCGGCAGACCCGCACCCGCTTGCCACGTCATGCGCACACCAACGACCGCGCCGGCGATACGGCGCAGCTAAGTGACACACGTTACGCCGATCTTCGCGAGCCGTCCGCGCAAGGCAGTGTCCCGTGTGTCCCGGCCGGTGGAAAGCCCCGCACGGTGATCGATGTCCGGATGTTAAGAACCTCACCCGGCGCCTGTCCGGCGTACCGGAGCGGCTCACCCGAAAAGCGTCCCGCGGCGGTGGCCCGTCAGGCGAGCAGGTCCGCTGGCCGGATCGTGGCCCGGACCGGCTCGGTCAGCTCCAGCGTCTCGCCGGCCTTGGTCACCGACCGCTCGACGTAGTGGGCGCCCTGCCGCTGGTAGACGTGCACGGTCAGCGTCTCCTGCTCCACCAGGAGATACCACTCGATGCCGGCCGCCGCGTAGTAGTGCATCTTGAGCACCTTGTCGGTGGCCGCGTTGCCCGGCGAGATGATCTCGCAGACCAGCTTCACGTCGGCCGCCTCGATCCAGGGGTCGTCGAGGTCGATCGGGGCCGTGACGACGAGGTCCGGGATGGGGATGCGCCCCGGCCGGAGCCGGACGTTCACCGCCTCCAGCAGCTCCAGCCCGAGGGCTTCGGCAGCGGGTTCGAGGATGTTGCCCAGCCTGCGTGAGAGGCGCTGGTGGCGGGGCGTGGGGGCTGGGGTCACGTGAAGGCTCCCGTCGAAGAGTTCGACGCGCTGCTGCGTCTCGTCGAGGGCGAGGTACTCCTCTTCACTCCACGGGCCGTCGTGGCCGAACACCGCCGCGGTCATCGTCACCTCCACCTCGTGCCGGGGGACATCCTTGCGGGACTGCCGGGCCCATCGTCGCACCCGCTGTCCGGGGGCGTGAGGTCAACGCCGGTGAATGCCGAGGTGAGGGCTGTTCACGCCCGTTGCAGAGTCGTTACGCTGTGGCCCGCTGACAGCTCCGGTTATGTAGCTTATTTTCACCCTCAGTGCTTTCCTGTAAGTTCTCTTCGTCGCTGAGGGAGGCGGTCGTGGACAGGCCGGAGTCGGCGCCGTCCGGGAAACCGGACCGCCCCAACGTGCCGGAGCAGCGCTCCGGCCAGGACCCCTACCTGCGGGTGAGCGACCTGCGGGTCCGGTTCGACACCGAGGACGGCGTGGTGCGCGCCGTCGACGGGGTGTCGTTCGAGGTGGCCCGGGGACACACCCTCGGCATCGTCGGTGAGTCCGGCTCGGGCAAGAGCGTCACCTCGCTGGCCATCCTCGGCCTGCACAGCGCCAAGCGGACCAGCATCACCGGGGAGATCTCCGTCGGCGGCCGCCAGCTCGTCGGCCTGCCGGACGAGGAGGTACGCCGGCTGCGCGGCCGGGACATGGCGATGATCTTCCAGGATCCGCTGTCCGCGCTGCACCCGTACTACACGGTGGGCCGGCAGATCGCCGAGGCGTACCGGGTGCACCACCCGAAGGCCGGCAAGCGCGAGGCCCGCCAGCGCGCGGTGGACATGCTGGGCCGGGTCGGCATCCCGCAGCCGGCCCGCCGCTTCGACCAGTACCCGCACGAGTTCTCCGGCGGCATGCGGCAGCGGGCGATGATCGCCATGGCGCTGGTCAACGACCCGGACCTGCTGATCGCCGACGAGCCGACCACCGCCCTGGACGTGACGGTGCAGGCGCAGATCCTCGACCTGCTGGCCGACCTCCAGGCCGAGTTCAACTCCGCGATCATCCTGATCACCCACGACCTGGGCGTGGTCAGCCAGGTCGCGGACGAGGTGCTGGTCATGTACGGCGGGCGGGCCGTCGAGCACGGCAGCGTCGAGCAGGTGCTCCGCCGGCCGCAGCACCCGTACACCTGGGGTCTGCTCTCCAGCGTGCCCTCGCTGCACGGCGACGCGGACGCGGACCTGGTGCCGATCAAGGGCAACCCGCCGAGCCTGATCAACCTGCCGTCCGGCTGTGCCTTCCACCCGCGCTGCCGCTACGCCGACCGCAACGGCGACCGGTCCCGCACCGAGGTCCCGGAGCTGCGCCCGGCGGGCGCGCCCGGCCACATGGTGGCGTGCCACCTCTCCGCCGACGACCGGACCCGGCTGTACGCGGAGGACATCGCCCAGGTGGGAGTGGCCCGGTGAGCGCGAGGAACGCAGCGCAGCGGAGTACCGCAGTCGCGAACGGAAGGTGGGCCCGGTGAGCGCGAGGAACGCAGCGCAGCGGAGTCCCGCAGTCGCGAACGGAGGTTGGCTCCGATGAACGTGGAGATCAAGGAGCCGGTGGAGCCGCTGCTGCGGGTGCGCGGGCTGGCCAAGCACTTTCCGGTGCGCAACGGGCTGCGGCGCAGCGGTCTGGTCCGGGCCGTGGACGGGCTGGACTTCGACGTGCGCCCGGGCGAGACGCTCGGCCTGGTGGGCGAGTCCGGCTGCGGCAAGACGACCACCGGGCGGATGCTGGTGCGCCTGCTGGAGCCCTCGGCGGGCAGCATCGAGTTCGCGGGGCGGGACATCACCCACGCGGGCCGCCGCGAGCTGCGGGCGCTGCGGCAGGACCTCCAGATCATCTTCCAGGACCCGTACGCGTCGCTGAACCCCCGGCACACGGTGGGCCGGATCGTGGCGATGCCGTTGCAGGTCAACGGGATCACCCCGCCGGGCGGGGTGAAGAAGCGGGTCCAGGAGCTGCTGGAGCTGGTCGGGCTGAACCCGGAGCACTACAACCGCTACCCGCACGAGTTCTCCGGCGGCCAGCGGCAGCGCATCGGCATCGCCCGCGCGCTCGCCCTGCAACCCAAGCTGATCGTCGCCGACGAGCCGGTCTCCGCCCTGGACGTGTCGATCCAGGCGCAGGTGGTCAACCTGCTGCGCGACCTGCAACGCGACCTCGGTCTGGCTTTCGTCTTCATCGCCCACGACCTGGCCGTGGTGCGGCACTTCTGCCAGCGGGTCGCCGTCATGTACCTCGGCAAGGTCGTCGAGATCGGCGACCGGGACGACATCTACGAACGCCCGCAGCATCCGTACACCCGGGCCCTGCTCTCGGCCATCCCCGACGTCACCCAGCTCGGCGCGGCGGGTCGGATCCGGCTCTCCGGGGACGTCCCGACGCCGCTGGACCCGCCGTCGGGTTGCCGCTTCCGCACCCGGTGCTGGAAGGCGCAGGAGCGGTGCGCCACCGAGGAGCCGGCGCTGGTGTCGCGCGACGGCGGCGCCCAGGCCACCGCCTGCCACTTCCCCGAGACGGGGCCGGTCGGCGCCACCACGGGACCGGCCGGCGACGACGCGCGGCCGGTGGACCCCGGGACAGCCGGGGTCGGCACGACCGCCGAGGAGGTGGCGAAGTGAGCTTGTCCCCGGTCGAGGGCACGGCGCTGGCCGAGATCGAATCCGGCGGCGACGCCGGCGAGGGGAAGACGCTGGTCGGCCGCTCGCCGGGCCAGCTCGTCCGCAGCCGGCTGCGCAGCGACCGCACCGCCCTGGTGAGCGGCGTGGTGCTGGTCTTCTTCGTGCTGCTGGCGGTGGGTGCGCCCCTGGTCCAGCGGCTCTACGGGGTGACCCCGAACGAGCAGTTCGGCGAGCTGCTGGACAGCACGGGGATGCCGCTGGGATACGTCGGCGGGATCAGCGGCGACCACTGGTTCGGTCTGGAGCCCGGCCTGGGCCGGGACATCTTCATGCGGATGATCTACGGCATCCGCACCTCGCTGCTGATCGCGCTCGGCGCGGCCCTGATCACCACGACGATCGGCGTGGTCCTCGGGATCCTCGCCGGCTACCTCGGCGGGGTGGTGGACGCGGTGATCAGCTGGATCACCGACGTGGCGTTGGCGATGCCGTTCCTGATCTTCGCGCTGGCGGTGGTGCCGACGTTCTCGCTGCGCTTCTACGGTCCGCGCGACGAGGTGCCGACCTGGTTCGCGGTCACCACGCTGATCGTGGTCTTCACCGCGTTCGGCTGGACCAGCACGGCGCGGCTGGTTCGCGGCCAGGTGGTGTCGCTGCGCGAACGCGAGTTCGTGGAGGCGGCCAAGGCCAGCGGCGCGGGGCTGGGGCACATGCTCTTCCGGCAGCTGCTGCCGAACATCTGGGCCCCGATCCTGGTGTCGTTCTCGCTGCTGGTGCCGTCGTACGTGACCAGCGAGGCGGCGCTGTCCTTCCTCGGCGTCGGGCTGCCCGAGTCGGTGCCCAGCTTCGGCCGGATGATCTACCGGAGCATCGACTACCTGCAGACCGACCCGGCCTACGTCTTCTTCCCCGGCATCACGATCTTCGCGCTCGTGCTGGCGTTCAACCTCTTCGGCGACGCGTTGCGTGACGCGCTCGACCCGAAGTCGTCACGGTAAGGGGTACTGCGCATGGTGCGCTTCCTGGTGAAGCGGGTGCTGCTGGCGATCTCGGTGCTGTTCGCGGTGAGTGTGGTCAGCTTCCTGCTGTTCTTCGCGCTGCCCGCCGACCCGGTGACCGGCATGTGTCCGAAGAACTGCAACGCCGAGCGTCTGGAGCGGGTGCGGACGGAGTTGGGGCTCAACGAGCCGAAGGTGCAGCAGTACGCCGACTACATGAAGGGCATCTTCGTCGGCCGCGACCTGGGCAGCGCCCAGGGCGGCGAGTGCGCGGCGCCCTGCCTCGGCTACTCGTACGTCAACAGCGAGGCCGTCACCGACACCTTCGCCCGGGTGCTGCCGGTGACGTTGAGCATCGTCCTGCCCGCGGCGGTGCTGTGGCTCGCCATCGGGGTCGGGCTCGGCATGGTCTCGGCCCTGCGGCGCGGCTCGCTGCTGGACCGGATCTCGATCGGCCTCACCCTGACCTTCGCCTCGCTCCAGCTCTACTTCGTCGGCGCGGTCCTGTTGCTGATCTTCGTCTACACCCTGCGGATCCTGCCCACACCGCGGTACACGTCGCTGTTCGAGAATCCCGTGGAGTGGGCGCGGGGGCTGGTGCTGGCCTGGGTCACCCTGGCGCTGCTCTTCTCCGCGATCTACGCCCGACTGTCCAGGGCCCAGATGCTGGAGACGCTCTCCGAGGACTACGTGCGTACGGCCCGGGCGAAGGGCATGCCGAAACGGCAGGTGTACGGCAAGCATGCGCTGCGGGCGGCGATCACGCCGATCGTCACCATCGCCGGTCTCGACGTGGGCACGGCGCTCGGCGGCACGGTGATCACCGAGACCACCTTCGGCATCCAGGGCCTGGGGCGTACGGCGGTGGAGGCGGTCAGCCAGGGGGACCTGCCGACCATCATGGGGACGGTGCTGATCGCCGCGCTGTTCGTGGTCGTCGCCAACATGCTCGTCGACCTGCTCTACGCGTTCATCGACCCCCGGGTGCGCCTCGGCTGACCCGAGGCGTGCCGGGTGCCGATCGTTGTAGCCCCGTTATCTGCTCGAAATTTACCGTCATTGAAGGCTAGGCGAAGCTTTCCTTCATCGGCGATCCGGAGGAGTGAGTATGCGAGCAAGACGCGTCACCGCCCTGGGCGGTGCGATCGCACTGATGGTTTCCCTCGGTGCGTGCAGCGAGAACACCGGTGACGACACCGGCGGGGTGGACACCACCAAGCCGCGCACCGGTGCCATCGCGACCGACCCCAAGGACTCTCTCGGCCCGGCGCCGGAGGTGCCCGGCGCGGCCAAGGGCGGCACGTTCTACATCCTGCGGGAGAACAAGATCTCCCACATGGACCCCCAGCGGATCTACTCGTTCGCCGGCCTGATGGGAAGCCAGCTCTACGCCCGCTTCCTCACCACGTTCAAGGACGACGGCAAGGGCAACGTCACCCTGGTCGGCGACCTGGCCGAGACCCCCGGCACCAACGTCAACAACGACTGCAAGGTCTGGGAGTTCAAGGTCAAGCAGGGGGTGAAGTTCGAGGACGGCCGGCCGATCACCAGCAAGGAGATCGCGTACGGCATCGCCCGGTCCTTCGACCCGGACCTCACCGGCGGCCCGACCTACCTCCAGGAGTGGCTGGTCGACAGCCCGCAGTACGACACCAAGTGGGACTTCAAGGCCAACAAGACCTCGCTGCCGCCGGGGCTGACCACGCCCGACGAGAAGACCCTGCGCTTCGAGTTCAACAAGCCCCGCTGTGACCTGCCGTTCGCCGTCTCGCTGCCGGCCACCGCGCCGCTGCCGGCCGACAAGGACACCGGCGTCAACCTGGACAACCAGCCGTTCTCCTCGGGCCCGTACAAGTTCACCAAGCACACCCCGGGCGTCGAGATCGTGCTCGAGCGCAACGAGCACTGGGACCCGGCCACCGACGCCGTGCGCCACCAGTACCCGGACAAGTTCGTCTGGTCGCTGGGCGCGGACCAGGCCGCCCAGACCAACCGGGTGCTCGCCGGCACCGGCAACGACGCCGCGGCGGTCGCCACCGGCGGTGTCCCGTCGGAGCTGCTCGCCAAGGTCACCGGCGACCCCAAGCTCAAGGAGCGGATGATCGTCGCGGCCACGCCGAACGCGTACCGCCTGAGCATCAACACCGCCCGGGTCACCGACCTGTCGGTGCGGCAGGCGATCAACCACGCGATCGACCGCACCAGCATCACCAAGAACCTCGGCGGCCCCTACGGCGCCGTGCCGATGACCACGCTGCTGCCGCCCACCACGCTCGGCTACAAGCAGTTCGACGCGTACCCGGCCGGCGACGGCGGCAACCCGGAGAAGGCCAAGGAGCTGCTCGCCGGCAAGACGCAGAACCTGGTGCTGCTCACCTCCGACGTGACCAGCTCCCAGGAGCGGGCCACCCAGATCAAGAACGCGCTGGAGAAGGCCGGCTTCACCGTCACGATCAAGACGATCCCCGAGGACGGCTACCTCGACACGGTGAAGAAGAAGGACAACCCGTACGACCTCTGGGTCGACTCGTGGGCGGCGGACTGGCCCAGCGGCGCGTCGATCCTGCCGGTGCTCTTCGACGGCCGTGGCATCAAGGCCGAGGGCAACAGCAACACCTCGCAGCTCAACAACGAGGCGCTCAACGCGGAGTTCGACCGGATCCTCGCGCTCGACCCGGCCAAGCAGGCCGACGAGTGGAGCAAGATCGACGAGCGGCTGATGAAGGAGACGGCGCCGGCGGTGCCGCTCTACGTCGAGGTGGTCTCCATCGCGCACGGCGAGAAGGCCGGCGGCATCTTCATCGGCAGCATCTTCGGCTGGCCGAGCTTCGTGGACGCGTACGTCAAGCAGTGACACACCCGTGAGGCGGTGACACCCGCGCGGTGACACCGCACGGACCGACCCCCGGTCGACAACGACGTCGGCCGGGGGTCGCCGTGTCGGTGGGCTGCCCGCGACTGCTCGGCGGGCCCGCCACCCGGGCGGCCCGTGGCGGCGGGGACGGCCGCGCCGGGGCGCGGCTAGAGGTGCCGGCGGACGAAGTCGAGTTCCAGCCTGAGCAGGCGTTCGGCGATGCCGCCGGCGGCCATGTGGGTGGCCCCGGTCAGCGGGAGCACGGAGTGCGGCCGGCCGGTCGCCAGCAGCGCCGCCGACAGCCGCAGCGTGTGCGCGGCCACCACGTTGTCGTCGACCAGGCCGTGCACCAGCAGCAGCGGCCGGGCCGCCTCCCCGGCCGGCACGGGCTCGCCGGCCAGCTCCACCAGCGAGTGGTGCGCGTAGATGTCCGTGCCGTCGTCCGGCAGGCCCAGGTAGCGCTCCGTGTAGGCCGTGTCGTACAGCGTCCAGTCGGTGACCGGCGCCCCCACGATGCCGCACCGGAACAGCTCCGGGTGCCGCAGCACCGCCAGCCCGGCCAGCCAGCCGCCGAACGACCAGCCCCGCACCGCCACCCGCTCCAGGTCCAGGTCGGGGTGCTTGCCGGCCAACGCGGTGAGCGCGTCCACCTGGTCGAGCAGGACGACGTCGGCCATCCGCCGGTGGATCGCCTTCTCGAAGGAGGGGGCCACCCCCGGCGTACCCCGGTTGTCGATGGTGACGACCGCGAAGCCGGCGTCGGCCCACCACTGCCGCTCCAGCCACGCCGCGCGGGCCGCGAGCACCTCCTGGTGCCCCGGCCCGCCGTAGACGTCCAGCAGCACCGGCAGCCGCCGGCCGGTGACGTAGTTGTCCGGGTAGAGCACAGCCGTCGGCAGCCGCCGGTCGGTGACCCGCTCCAGCAGCGGCAGCGGCGCGTACGGCGGGGTGGCGGCGAGCGAACGCAGCACGGCCACCTCCTGCTCGCCCCGCCGCACCGTCCACCGGACGCCCGGGTGGTCGAGCGAGGCGCACCCCACCACCAGCACGTCCCCGCCCACGGCGGCGGTGTGCCAGCCCGGGTCGGTGGTGATCCGGCGGGCGTCCACGCCGCCGCCGATGGTGGTGCGCACCCGGAACAGGTGCCGTTCGCTCGGCTCGCCGTCGCTCGCCTCCACCAGCAGGTCGGCCGGGCCGCTGCCGCCCGGCAGCCGCCCCACCACCCGCCGCACGTAGAGCGAGGGCGGGGTGAGCAGGGTGCCGTCGGCGAAGAGGCAGCGGGCGTCGTACCCGTCGTGGGCGAGTTCGCCGCCGACGAGCACCCGGCCGTCCGGCAGGTGCGCCGGGGTGCCCGGGATCGGTTCCACCCAGCGCGGGTCGGCCAGTTCGGCGTGCACCTGGGTCTCGCCGGTGCGCGGGTCGACGGCGAGCACCAGGCCGTGCTGCTGGGAGCGGCGCAGCACGGTGATCAGCGGGCCCCCGTCGGCCCAGTGCACGGCCGTCAGGTACGGGTAGGTCTCCCGGTCCCAGTGCACGTCGACCCAGCCGTCGTCGAGATCCAGCAGGTGCAGGCTGACCTCGGCGTTCGCGGTGCCCGCCCGGGGGTACGCGACGGTGGTCGGCGGGCTCGCCGGGTCGGCCGGGTCGTGCAGGTGCCAGCGCTCCACGCGGGACTCGTCCACCCGGGCGGCCAGCACCGAACGACCGTCCGGCGCCCACCAGTAGCCGCGGTAGCGGTCGAACTCCTCGGCCGCGATGTGCTCGGCCAGCCCCCAGGTCACCCCGGAGTCCTCGCCGGCCAGCAGGGTGTCCGTGCCGTCGTGCTCGACCACCCGCAGCTGCCCCCGCCGGACCCCCTCGGCGGCGTCGGTGACGTACGCCAGGCGCTGTCCCGTGGGATCGGGCCGGGGGTCGAGCACCGGGCCGACGGTGGCCACCTCGACCACGTCGCCGTGCACCAGGTCGGCCCGGAACAGCCGCCCGGCCAGCGCGAAGACCGCCACCCGGCCGGCGCCGTCAAGCGTGTAGGAGCCGATGCCGGAGGCGCTCAGCCGCAGCCGCTCGCGCAGCGCGCGCTCGCCCGGGCTCAGCGCGCCGGCGTCGGCGTCGGCCCCGAGCAGCGCCGCCGGGTCGGCGACGAGCCGCTCCTCGCCGGTCGCCACGTCGAGCTGCCAGAGCGCGTCGGCCGGGTCCTCCGGGCCGGCCGAACGCAGGAAGACCACCCGGGAGCCGTCGTCGGCCACGGTGACCGCCCGCGGCGCTCCGCGGCTGAACCGGCGGGTGCGGGCGGCCAGCTCCGGAAAGTCCACAGTCCAGATCGTAGAGCGGGGACCGGGGGTGATGTGGCCGACCTGCGCGGACGCGTCGGGGTCGGCGGAGGAGAACCGCCGGATAGAGTGACCGGCGTGACGACGCTGCCTGACCGCCGCCTCCTGCTGGTCCACGCGCACCCCGACGACGAGTCCATCGGCACCGGCTCGACGATGGCGCACTACGCCGCCGCCGGCGCTCACGTCACCCTGGTGACCTGCACCCTCGGCGAGGAGGGCGAGATCCACGTGCCGGCGCTCGCCCAGCTCGCCGCGGCCGAGGCCGACCAGCTCGGCGGCTGGCGGATCGCCGAGCTGACCGCCGCCTGCGCCGCGCTCGGCGTCACCGACCACCGCTTCCTCGGCGGCGCCGGCCGTTACCGCGACTCCGGCATGATGGGCCTCGCCACCAACGAGCACCCCCGCGCCTTCTGGCAGGCCGACCTCGACGAGGCCGCCGGGCACCTGGTGGAGATCATGCGGGAGGTACGCCCGCAGGTCATGGTCACGTACGACGACAACGGCTTCTACGGGCACCCGGACCACATCCAGGCGCACCGGGTGGCGATGCGCGCGTACGAGCTGGCCGACGCGGAGGGCTTCGCCCCGGCGAAGGTCTACTGGACGGCGATGCCGCTCAGCGTGCTGGAGGCCGGCCTGACCCACTTCGCCGAGTCGGCGGACAACCCCTTCGCCGGCATCCAGGACATCTCGGAGCTGCCCTTCGGCACCCCGGACGCGCAGATCGCCGCCCGGATCGACGCCACGGACCAGCACGCCGCCAAGGAGGCGGCGATGCGCGCGCACGCCACCCAGATCCCCGACGCCTCCTGGCTCTACTCGATCGCCGGCAACTTCGGCAGCGAGTTCATGGGCGTGGAGTACTACACCCTCGCGGTGGGCGGGCGGGGGCCGGGCAGCGGCCCGTACGGCTGGGAGGACGACCTCTTCGCCGGGCTGGACCTCGCCGACGGTCCGGACCGGTCCCCGGTCTCGGCGGCCGGTAACCGGTGACCCTGCCCGTCGCGTCGATGTCGACCGCCCCGCAGGAGACCGCCCCGCCGCCGTCCGGGCCGTCCCGGCGGCTGCTCGACCTCGCCCTGCGGGTGGCCGGCGGGCTGGTCGCCGTCCTCGCTGGGACGCTCACGGCGGTGCTGGAGCTGCTGCTGGCCACGGTTCGGGTCGGTGGGCACCTGATCGGTGTCTCGGTGCTCGTCGCGATCGCCGCGAACATCGCGCTGAGCTGGTTCGCGCACGAGGCCGTCGGTCGCCGGTGGGCCGTGGCGCTGCCCGCGACGCCCTGGTTCGTCCTGATGTCGGTGGCGGCGGTCCGCACCGCAGAGGGGGACCTGCTCGTCACCGGCGACAACTGGGTCGGCCTGGCGATGATCGTGGCCGGCGCGATGACCTTCGCGGTGATGGGTTTCCGGCAGATCCTGGCACCGCCACCGGTCCGGTCGGGGGACTGACGGCGCACAGGTTCCGATGGTAGACATTCCTGCCAGGAGGCCCGCCGCTCCGGCGGGCGGTACGGCGGGAGGCGTGCGATGAGTGAGCGGTGGCGCGCGATCGGAGTTCTCGCGGTCGCGTTGTTCGCGGTCAACGTGGTCGCCCGGCTGATCACCCGGTTCGGCTTCGACGGCGACGACACGGCCGCCGCCGACCGGGTGTCGCTGGGGATGTTCGTGGTGATCGGGCTGGCCCTGGCGGCGGTCGCCTTCGTGTGGGGCAGGCGTCGCCCCGTCTCGGCCTGGGGCGCGGACCTGGCCGCCGCGGTCGGGATCGCGCTGCTGCTGACGGTGCTGGTCGGGCCGCTGCTGGTCGGCGACAACCCGTTCGGCGGGGGCGCGGGCACCTTCTTCGCCCAGATCTGGCTCTACCTCGCGGCGGCCGGCGTGGGCGTGCTGCTCGGCTACCTGCTCCTCACGGCGCTGGGCCTCGACCACCGCTCGCAGTCCCTCAAGCGCTACGCCGAACTGAGGGCCACCAAGCCCCGCCGAGTGGTCCGCCGCTGACCCACCCCACCCATCTGACCTCGTTGATCATGAGGTTGTTGCCACTGTAAGCGCTTTCCGGTGGCAACAACTTCATGATCAACGCTGCGGCGGGCGACGGCGGGGCGGGCGACGGCGCCGCGCGGCGGGGGCGGCGGGGGCGGAGGGCGTGGTCAGGGGGGTGGGGTGCGGGTCAGGTAGGTGTGGTGGGTGGTGAAGCCCAAGGCACGGTAGAGGGTCACCGCCGGGGTGTTGCGCTGCTCGACCTGGAGGAAGGCGCGCGAGGCGCCGGTCGCGGCGCCCCAGTCGGCCAGCGCGCGGATGATCCGGCCCGCCAGGCCCTGTCGCCTCGCCTCGGGCAGCACCTCGATCAGGCTGAGCCCGAGCCAGCGGCCCTGCCCGGTGACGGTGCCCCGGCCGATGGCGAGCAGCGTGCCGTCGGCGTACACGTGGGCGAAGCGGACCTGGTCCACGGCGGTGAGCACGTGCCAGGCGGCGTCCGGCAGGCCGCCCTTGCGGCCGGCGGCGACGGTGAGCCAGTCGTCCGACGGCTCGGCGGTCAGCTCGACCGGCGGCGCTCCGGCGCGCTCCGGCGCGGCCGGTGGCAGCCCCGCCAGCGGCACCGTCTGCACCAGCACGGGCGGCCTGCCGACCCAGCCCCGGGCGTCCAGCTCCGCGCCCACCGGGGCGGCGAGCGGCAGCGGGGTGTTGACCATCGGCGGTCGACCGAGGTCGGCGTACCAGCGTTCCACCGCGTCGAGCGCGGCCGGCAGGGGCCGGTCCGGGTCGCCCACGGGCAGCGCCGAGTTGGCCCGGCCGGTCCAGCCGTCGGCGGCGCGCAGCCGCCAGTCGCCGAGCCGTCCCCGTACGGCGGCGGGCCACGCCTCGTCGGCGGCCAGTTCCAGCTCGACCACGGCCGCCGCGGTGGGTCGGCGGGCCGGCGGTACCCGCTTGGCCCGGTGCACCTCGGCCACGGGGACCTGGAGCCTGCCCTGCGCGGTGGCGAGTGTGAGATGGGTTTCGCTCAGCTCGACCAGCTCGCCGAGGGCGTCCGAGAAGAGCGGGCGACCTTCGCGAATGCCCACGATTCGGCGCACCACGATCCGGTGTCCCACATCCTGCTGTCGGAGCACGATCGACCCCCTCCCCGGCGAGATACTAGGCTCTAACCGTCGCGGGTGATCGCGGCGTGTCTTGCGGAGGAGAAGACCGGTGACCTACATCATCGCCGAACCGTGCGTGGATGTGCTCGACAAGGCTTGCATCGAGGAATGCCCGGTCGACTGCATTTACGAGGGCAACCGGATGCTCTACATCCACCCCGACGAGTGCGTCGACTGTGGGGCCTGTGAGCCGGTCTGCCCGGTCGAGGCGATCTTCTACGAGGACGACGTCCCGGAGCAGTGGAAGGACTACACCGGCGCCAACTACGAGTTCTTCGAGGAGTTGGGCTCGCCCGGCGGCGCCTCGAAGATCGGCAAGGTGGAGAAGGACGCGACCTTCGTCGCCGCGCAGCCGCCGCGCGGCGAGGGCCACTGAACCGGCCCGCGCCGGTCTCCTCGCGGCTGCCGGAGTTCACCTGGGACACCCTGGACGCCGCGGCCGCACTGGCCGCGGCGCATCCTGAGGGCCTGATCAACCTCTCCATGGGTACGCCGGTCGACCCGGTGCCCGAGGTGATCCGGCGGGCGCTGGCCGACGCGTCCAACGCGCCGGGCTATCCGCTGACCGCTGGCACGCCGGTGCTGCGCGAGACGATCGCGGCCTGGGTGGCACGGGCCTGCGGCGCCGGCGTCGACGGCCTCGGCGTGCTGCCGACGATCGGCTCCAAGGAACTCGTCGCCTGGCTGCCGACCCTGCTCGGGATCGGTCCCGGCGACGTCGTCGTGGTGCCCTCGATCGCCTACCCGACGTACGAGGACGGGGTCCGGCTCGCCGGCGCCACCGTCGTGCGTGCCGACTCGCTGACCGCCGTCGGGCCCACCTCCCGGGTGCGCCTGGTCTGGGTCAACTCGCCGGGCAACCCGACCGGCCGGGTGCTGCCGGCGGCCCACCTGCGCAAGGTGGTCGACTGGGCCCGGGAGCGCGGCGCGGTGGTCGCCAGCGACGAGTGCTACCTGCCGCTGGGCTGGGCCGCCGAGCCCGTCTCGGTGCTCTCGCCGGAGGTCTGCGGCGGCTCGTACGACGGGGTGCTGGCCGTGCACTCGCTCTCCAAGCGGTCCAACCTGGCCGGCTACCGGGCGGGATTCGTGGCGGGCGACCCGGCACTGGTGGCGGAGCTGCTCAAGGTCCGCAAGCACGCCGGGATGATCGTGCCGGCGCCGGTGCAGGCGGCGATGGTGGCCGCGCTGCGCGACGAGCGGCACGCCGACGAGCAGCGGGAGCGCTACCGGGCCCGGCGGGACACCCTGCACGCCGCGTTCACCGACGCCGGCTTCACCGTCGAGCACTCCGAGGCCGGGCTCTACCTCTGGCTGACCCGGGGCGAGGACTGCTGGGAGACGGTCGACTGGCTGGCCCGGCGGGGCATCCTCGCGGCGGCGGGCGTCTTCTACGGCCCGGGCGGCCGGCAGCACGTCCGGGTGGCGCTTACCGAGTCCGACGAGCACGTGGCGGCGGTCGCCGGCCGGCTGCGCGCCTGAGCGGTTCCGGCAGCCGATCAAGGGCTCGGCCGGCGCTCTTTCGTGGCCACAGATGGACCTCTACGATCTGCGGCGGTGCTGCGGCGAGAGGGACACAACGACATGCGGGTGCTTCGGCGTAGGACACGGCGGCAAGAGTTGGTGCCGTCGGTGGATTGGGCGATGGGTGACCCCACCGCCCAGGCGCTGTGCGAGGCACTGCGACGGCAGGACTGGCGGACCGCGCGGGACGTGCTGATCCCGGTCACAGACCCGGATCACCACGCCTTCTGCCTCTGGGCTGCCTGCCGCGTGCCGAACGTGCAGGACTGGATCGGCGAGTGGCTGGACGCCGAGCCACGATCCACCCTCCCCCTGTTGGTGCGCGGAACGCACGCGGTGGACTGGGCGTGGGAGGCGCGTGGCGGCGCGTCGGCCTCCCAGACCAGCCGGGACCAGTTCCGGGAGTTCCATCTGCGGCTGGCGCTGGCCGAGGAATGCCTCAGAGAGGTGGCCGCGCGGGACCCTGACGACACGACTGCCCGAGCGTTCCTGGTCACTTCCGCACGCGGACTACAGGTGGACCGGAAGGAAGCGCAGCGGCGGTTCGACGAGGTGGTGGCGAGGCACCCCTGGCACCGGCTGGCGCATGTCCAGATGCTCCAGTACCGGTGCGCGAAGTGGTTCGGCAGCCACGAGGAGATGTTCGGCTTCGCCCGTGCCGTGGCGGAGGAGGCACCGCCCGGCACGGGGCTGGCACACCTCGTGGCGATGGCACATCTGGAGATGTGGCTCAGGCTGCCGGAGGGCGAAGACGATCAGTACCTGGAACAGCCGGAGGTGCTCGACGAACTGCACCTGGCCGCAGATCGTTCGGTGCGCCACGCCGAGCACGGGCGGTACCCGGGCTGGCCCGCACCGCACAACAACTTCGCGATGTGCTTCGCACTGGGTGGTGACCGGCCTGCGGCGGCTGAACAGTTCCGGATCGTCGGCGACTTGGTGACCCGGTTGCCCTGGGCGTACCTCGACGGTGACGACCCGGGCACCCCGTTCCTACAGTGGCGGAACTGGGTGACCGGAAGCTGAGACTGATCGGACCGGGCGATATCCTCGGCCCGGATCGACGCGGGGTGGGCGTGCCCCGTGCCCAACGTGAACGCCGGGGTGGCCGATGGTGCACGGGATCGGTGGCATGGCACGGGCTGCGGTGGTCGGCACCGGTCTGATCGGCGGCTCGGTCCTGCTCCGGCTGCGTGACGCTGGGCTCGATGTGACCGCGTGGGATCCGGATCCGACAACCCGGAGACACCTCCAGGAACAGGGCTTTGCCTGCCCGGACACCGTCGAGGAGGCGGTCACGAGCCGCGATGTCGTCTTCCTCTGCGGCCCGCTGCCCACCCTGCCTGAAATGCTGTGCCGGGTGGGTGTCGCCACTGCCGAGGAATGCGTACTGACCGACGTCGGCAGCACGAAGTTGGAGTTGGCCGCCTTCGCCACCGCGCAGGGCTTCGGGCATCGGTTCGTCCCTGGACATCCGATGGCCGGCGCGGACCGGGCCGGCATCACTTCGGCAAGCGCGGCGCTGCTCGACCGGGCCGCCTGGGTGCTCTGCCCGGCCCCGTCCGGGATGGCGGCGTTCCGTCGGCTCGCTCCGCTGATCATCGAGGCGTTCGGGGCCAGGTTGGTGCCGATGTCACCGGCACAGCACGACACGGTGGTCGCGCTCTCCTCGCACGTGCCGCACCTGCTGGCTGGCGCGCTGGCGGGGGCGGTGCAGGAGGCGCCCCTGCGCGACGCAGTCCTGGGTCTGGCCGCCGGCAGCTTCCGTGATGGCAGCCGGGTCGCTGCCGCACCCGCCGAGCGCACCGCCAACATGCTGCTCAGTAACCGGGAGCGCGTGATCGAGGAACTGGCTCGGGTCACCGCGTTCCTCGAAGGTCTTGCCGAGGCGGTTCGGGCGAACGACGTCGAGGCGCTCGCCTTGCAGTACCGGAAGGCGGCGTCGGCGCGGGCCGCGTTGTCCGGGCGCCGGTTCGTCGCGCGGGAGCACAACTCCTCCGTTGCCGGCGACGTCGCTGCGGAGGTCGCCTACCTGTGGGGACTCGGGGCGGCCGGCGGATACCTGAGTGGGTGCCGTGTCCGTGCCGGCACGGTCTCGTACATCGCACACCTCCCGGCGAATACCGCACCGGCCTGAGCGGCGAGACCCAGGCCCTTACGGCATCGTGCGAGCAGGCGACGGCGGACGGGCATGCCGTTAGGGTGAGGGCATGGTGGACGGGCCGGTGGTGGCGGTGCGCGGCGAGGCGTACCGGGAGGTGGCTCCGGAGATCGCCCGGTTCACGGTGACGGCCAGGGCGCGCGACCGGGACCGCGAGGCCACCCTGACTCGGCTGGCCGAGCGGGCCGCCGCCGTCCGGGTGCTGCTCGACGGCGAGGGCCCCGGCATCGACCGGCGGGAGACCGGCGAGCTCCAGGTCAGGCCGGAGACCCGGCGCTCCGGCGAGCGGGTGGTGGCGTACAGCGGCAGCGTGACCACCACCGTGACGGTCAGCGACTTCACCGCGCTCGGCGAGCTGATGCTGCGCCTCGCCGACCAGGACCAGATCGAGGTGGCCGGGCCGTGGTGGTCGCTGCGGCCGGACAGCCCGGCCCACCGTGAGGCCCGGCACGCCGCGCTCGCCGACGCCCTGCTGCGCGCCCGCGAGTACGCGGAGGCCCTCGGCGCCCGCGTGACCGCCCTGATCGAGCTGGCCGACGCGGGCGCGGCGGAGCAGCCGATGATGAGCCGGATGGCGTACGCGATGGGCGACAGCGCGGAGAGCGGCCCGCCGGAGCTGGAACTCGACCCGCAGCCGCAGACCGTGCACGCCGCGGTGCAGGCGCGGTTCGCGATCAGCGAGCCGGTACTCGGCTGATGGCCGGCGCCCGGGTCGTCGGCACCGACGAGCTGGTGGCGCGGGCGCGGGCCCTCGCCGGGGCCGGCCCGCGGCAGCTGCTCGGCATCGCCGGGGCGCCCGGCGCGGGCAAGTCGACGCTGGCGGAGCGGATCGTCGAGGCGGTCGGCCCCACCGCCCGGCTGGTGCCGATGGACGGCTTCCACCTCGCGCAGGCCGAGCTGCGCCGGTTGGGCCGGGCGGAGCGCAAGGGTGCAGTCGACACCTTCGATGCCAACGGCTACGTCTCGCTGCTGCGCCGCCTGCACCGGCTGGAACCGACGGCGGTCTACGCGCCGGCGTTCCGCCGGGACCTGGAGGAGCCGGTGGCCGGGTCGATCGAGGTGCCGCCGTCGGTGCGGCTGGTGGTCACCGAGGGCAACTACCTGCTGGTGGCCGCCACGCCCTGGGACGAGATACGGCCGCTGCTGCACGAGGCGTGGTTCCTCGACCTGGACGCCGAGCTGCGGCTGCGCCGGCTGACCACCCGGCACGAGTCGTACGGGCGGTCGGCGGAACAGGCCCGGGCGTGGGCGACGGGCAGCGACGAGGCCAACGCCGCCCTGGTGGCCGGCACCGCGCACCGCGCCGACCTGGTCGTCCGGCTCGCCGAGCCGCCGCCGCTCTGACGGGTCGGCCCTCGGCAGGCTGTCCGGCGGACTGACGCTGTCAGTCGAGCTGGCGTACGACGCGGGCCGGGTTGCCCACGGCGACCACGTTCGCCGGCAGGTCCTTCGTCACCACGGCGCCTGCGCCGACGACCGTGTTCTCCCCGACGGTGACGCCGGCGAGCACGATGGCCCCACCGCCGAGCCAGACGTTGTCGCCGATGGTGATGGGCTTGGCCCCCTCCCACTTGTCGCGGCGGGGCCCGGGTTCGACGGGGTGGGTGGGGGTGAGCAGCTGCACGTTCGGTCCGATCTGGACGTCGGCGCCGATGGTGATCGGGGCGACGTCGAGGAGGACCGCGTTGAAGTTGACGAAGCTGCGCGGCCCGATCCGGACCTGCCAGCCGTAGTCGACGTAGAGCGGTGGCCGGACGTAGGCGCCCTCGCCCAGCTCGCCGAGCAGGTCGCGCAGGGCCGCGAGCCGGGCCTCGGGGTCGGCGGCCGGACTGGTGTTGAAGGCTTCCATCAGCCGCGCGGCCCGGTCCAGGTCGGCGGCGATCTCCGGATCGTCGGCGATGTAGGGCTCGCCGGCGAGCATGCGTTCCTTCATGGATGTCACCGGTCGATCATCGCCGACGATCGGGCCCGTTCGTTGGCTGGTCCGTCAATTTTAGGACTTCATTTTGCATACTCGGTATGCAACTCTGATGACTGTCAATGCGTCTCTCCCTACAGGTAGTAACGCCCGACGAGGAGGATCCGTTGCAGCGAAGAAGAAAACTGGTTGGTCTCGGTCTGGTGCTCGGCATGGTGCTCGGCGCCCCCGGCATGGCCGTCGCCCAGAAGCCCACCGAACCGACAGTCCGTCCCGACGCGGCCCCGCCGTCCCGGGTGGGTGACGCCAGCCGCCCGGTCACCGTCACCCTGCTCACCGGCGACCGGGTCACCGTCAGCGGGACCCGGGCCAGTGTGCGACCCGCACCCGGGCGCGAGGACGTCCGCTTCCTGACCCGACGGGAGCGGGGGCACGTCTCCGTCGTACCCGAGGACGCCGTGGCGCCCATCCGGGACGGGCGGATCGACCGGCGGCTGTTCGACGTCACCGAACTGGTCGCCGCCGGCTACGACGACGCCCGGCGTGACGACCTGCCCCTGCTGATCACCGGCAGTGCCGGCGCGGCCCGGCGCTCCGCCGTGCCCGCCGGGGTGACGGTCACCCGTGAGCTGCCCGCCGCCGGCGGGCTCGCCGCCACGGCGAGCAAGCGGCGGGCCGCCGAGGTCTGGGCGGCGGTCACCGCCGCCGGTGCGAAGGTCGGCGCGGCAGGGGGTGCCGACCGGATCTGGCTCGACGGCCGGCGGCAGCTCACGCTCGACCGCAGCGTGCCGCAGATCGGCGCGCCGGAGGCATACCGGGCCGGCTACACCGGCCGGGGCGTGCGGGTCGCCGTGCTGGACACCGGGATCGACGCCACGCACCCGGACCTGGCCGGCCGGGTGGCCCAGACGCGCAACTTCACCGAGGAGTCCGCGCCGGGCGACATCGTCGGGCACGGCACCCACGTCGCCTCGACCATCGCCGGCAGCGGCGCCGCCTCCGGCGGCCGGATGCAGGGCGTGGCCCCGGACGCGACACTTCTCGACGGCAAGGTCTGCGAGACGTACGGCTGCCCGGAGTCGGCGATCCTCGCCGGCATGCAGTGGGCCGCGGTCGAGCAGCGGGCCCACGTGATCAACCTCAGTCTCGGCGGCTTCGACACCCCGGAGGTCGACCCGCTGGAGGCGGCCGTCAACACGCTCACCGCGCAGACCGGCGCCCTGTTCGTGATCAGCGCCGGCAACTCCGGCCGGTTCGCGCCGGTCAGTTCCCCCAGCACGGCCGACGCCGCCCTCTCGGTGGGCGCCGTCGACCGGGACGACAGCCTCGCCGACTTCTCCAGCCGTGGTCCCCGCACCGGTGACGACGCGCTGAAGCCGGACATCACCGCCCCGGGGGTGGGGATCGTGGCGGCGCGCAGCCGCGACGGGGTGATCGGCGACCCGGCCGGGACCGGGTACGTGGCGATGTCGGGCACCTCGATGGCGGCCCCGCACGTCAGCGGCGCGGCGGCGCTGATGGCCCAGATGCGGCCCGGCTCCAAGGCCGGCGAGATCAAGGCACTCCTGATGTCCTCGGCGAAGCCGGATCCCGAGCTGACCGCATACGAGCAGGGAGCCGGGCGGGTCGACCTGGCCAAGGCGACCTGGCAGTCGCTGACCAACGACCCGCCGAGCGTGTCGTTCGGGCGGACGCTCTGGCCGCACGGCGACGACGCCCCGGTGACCCGCACGGTGACCTGGCGCAACGACAGCGGGACCGCGACCGACCTGGAGTTGGCCGTCGAGGCGACCGGCCCGGACGGCAGGCCGGCCCCGGCCGGCATGTTCACTCTCGGCGCGACCCGGATCAGCGTGCCGGCTGGCGGCACGGCGCGCACCACCGTCACCGCCAACACCCGTGTCGACGGCCCGGACGGCCACTACACCGGCCGGATCGTGGTCCGCGGCGACAACTTCCCGGCGGGCATCCCGCTGGCGGTGCACCGGGAGGTGGAGAGCTACACGGTGACCGCCCGGCACCTGAACCGCGCCGGCGTGCCCACCGGGGAGCACAGCACCACGCTGGTCTCCCTGGACGAGCTGGACCCGTACGACCTGTACGACCCGGACGGCACCGCCGAGGTGCGGGTCCCCAAGGGCCGGTACGGGCTGGTCAGCTACGTGTTCGAGGTGGACGGCGACGAGGTCACCGCGGCCACCCAGCTCGTCCAGCCGGAGCTGGTGGTCGGCGGGGACACGCGGATCACCCTCGACGCCCGACGGGGCAAGCCGGTCAGGATGAGCGTCCCGCAGCGCTCGGCCACCCCGGCGCTCGTCGTCACCGAGGCGAACTTCCTCGCCGAGGCGGGCGGCTACTCTTTCGGCCTGCTGGACTCCGACTTCGACAGTCTCTTCACCGCCGGGCTCGGGCAACCGGTGCCCGCGGAAGGGTTCGTCGCCACGGTCAGCAGCCAGTGGGCCGACCTGGAAGCGGCGAGCAGTCCCTACCTCTACGCCCTCAACGAGGCCATGCCGGGCCGGATGCCGACCGGCTTCGTCCGGCACTACCGCACGAAGGACCTGGCCACGATCACCCATCGGTTCAACGGCGGCAGCCCCGGTCTGGTCACCGAGCGGGTGGTCTTCCCCCACCGGGATCCCGACCTCGGCGGCTGGGCGGTCGTCGTGCCCACCGCCACGCCGGGACAGCGGGTCGAGCACTACAACAGCCGGGGTGTGCGCTGGTCGTCCGAACTGCTCTTCGGAGCGCCGACCCCGGATGGCTGGGCCGACCTCAAGGCGATCCTCTTCTCCGAGGAGCGGAGCCTGCGCCCCGGGCGGCACTACCGGGAGAGCTGGAACACCGCGCCGTACGGGCCGTCGTTCCCGGAGGCGGGGATCGTCCGCCGGGGCGACCGTATCGAGGTGGGCCTGCCGCTGCACAGTGACGCCGAGGGGCACCCCGGCGGCTCGGTCGCCGACACCGCCCGCACCGCCCTCTACCGCAACGGGAAGCTGGTAGGGGAGCACGAGGAGCCGGCGTACGGCGGGTTCGACGTGCCGCCGGGCGCGGCCGACTACCGGCTGGAGACCTCGTCGAAGCGGAGCTTCACCGACCTCTCGACCGAGGTGTCGGCCACCTGGACGTTCCGGTCCCGGCACGTCGCCGGGGACGACCCGGCCGCGCTGCCGGCGTCGGCGATCCGGTTCGCGCCCCGACTGGACCGGGACAACGCCGCCCCGGCGGGCCGGAGCTTCGCGATCCCGGTGACGGTGCAGCGGCAGCCGGGCGCGCCCCCGGCCCGGGTCGCCGCGTTGACCGTCGACGTCTCCTACGACGGCGGGAAGACCTGGCAGCGGGCCCGGATCCGTGGCGGCGGGGACGGCTGGACGGCCACTGTGCAGCACCCGGCCGGCACCGGACACGTCTCGCTGCGGGCCACCGCCCGGGACACCGCCGGCAACACGGTCACCCAGCGCGTCATCCAGGCGTACCGCCTGCGCTGAGGCGTACCCCCGCCGGGTCCGCGGCCGACCGCGGGCCCGGCGGGGCGACCGTCAGTCGTTGGCGTGCAGCGCGGCGTTCAGCTCGATGCCCCTGCCGCTGCGCTGCTTCGCCTCCAGCGCACCGGTGACCGAGTTGCGCCAGAACAGCAGGTTGTCCACCCCGGACAGCTCGCGGGCCTTGACCACCCGGCCGTCCGGCAAGGTGATCTTGGAGGCGGCGGTGATGTAGCAGCCGGCCTCCACCACGCAGTCGTCGCCGAGCGAGATGCCCACGCCGGCGTTCGCGCCGACCAGGCTGCGCTCGCCGATGCGGACCCGGTCGGTGCCGCCGCCGGAGAGGGTGCCCATGATCGAGGCGCCACCGCCGATGTCGGAGCCGTCGCCGACCACCACGCCCTGCACGATCCGGCCCTCGACCATCGAGGTGCCGAGCGTGCCGGCGTTGAAGTTGACGAAGCCCTCGTGCATGACGGTGGTGCCGGCCGCCAGGTGCGCGCCGAGGCGCACCCGGTCGGCGTCGGCGATCCGCACGCCCGACGGCACCACGTAGTCGGTCATCCGGGGGAACTTGTCCACCCCGTGGACGGCCAGGTGGCGGCCGGCGGCCCGCTCGATGACCCGCAGCTCGTCGACCCGCTCCGGGGGGCACGGCCCGGCGGAGGTCCAGGCCACGTTCGCCAGCTTGCCGAAGATGCCGTCGAGGTTGAGCTCGTTGGGGCGCACCAGGCGGTGGGAGAGCAGGTGCAGCCGCAGGTACGCGTCGGCGGCGTCCTTGATCGGCTCGTCCAGCGAGCCGATCACGGTGACCACCTGGACGGTACGCAGCCCGGGCAGCGCCCGGTCGCCGACCGCTCCCGGGGGCAGGTCCAGCACGTCCGCCTCGTCCTCGCCAGCGACCAGCGGCAGCTCGCCGAGGCCCAGCTTGCCCGTCGGATACCAGGTGTCGAGCACCTGGTCGTCAGCGGTAACGGTGGCCAGGCCGATGCCCCAGGCGGATTCGGACGTCACTGATCTACCTCTCGTTCGTGCTGCGGGCCGGCGAGCCCTCCGCGTCCCGCGTCCCGCGCGGGCCGCCCCGGAACGCTCGCTCCACGCGCTCGCCGGATCTGACGGTACCGTGCGAACCATGGAGAACCCGCTGACCCCCGAGGTCCTGGCCGATCCGGTGGCGCTGACCCGCGCGCTGGTCGACATGGAGTCCGTGTCCCTCAACGAGAAGGCGATCGCCGACTGCGTGGAGGAGGTGCTGAGGGGCGTACCGCACCTGACCACGTACCGGCACGGCAACACGGTGATGGCGCGGACGGACCTGGGCCGCGACCAGCGGGTGGTGCTCGCCGGTCACCTGGACACGGTGCCGCTGAACAACAACTTCCCGTCGACAATGCGCGGCGACCTGATGTACGGCTGCGGCACCTCGGACATGAAGTCCGGGGTGGCGTTCGCGCTGAACCTGGCGGTGAGCCTGCCGGACCCGCGCTACGACGTGACGTACTTCTTCTACGAGGCGGAGGAGATCGAGTCGAAGTACAACGGCCTCTTCCTGGTCGCCGACGCGTACCCGCAGTGGCTGGAGGCCGACTTCGCGCTGCTGCTGGAGCCGACGCACGGCATCGTCGAGGCGGGGTGCCAGGGCACCATGCGCGGGGTCGTGACCACCACCGGCGTACGCGCCCACTCGGCCCGTTCCTGGCACGGGGTGAACGCGATCCACGCGGCCGGCGAGGTGCTCGACCGGCTGACCAACTACGAGGCGCGGCGGGTGACCATCGACGGCTGCGACTACCGGGAGGGGATGAACGCGGTCCGTATCCACGGCGGCGTGGCCGGCAACGTGGTGCCCGACCGGTGCGAGGTCGAGGTCAACTACCGGTTCGCGCCGGACCGGACCCCGGCCGAGGCCGAGGCGCACCTGCGCGAGGTCTTCGCCGGCTTCGACGTGCGGGTCACGGATTCGGCCGCCGGTGCCCCGCCCGGGCTGGACGCGGCACCCGCTAAGGAGTTCCTCGCCGCGGTCGGTGCCGCGCCGATCGGCAAGCTGGGCTGGACGGACGTGGCCCGGTTCGCCGCGATGGGCATCCCGGCGCTGAACTTCGGCCCCGGCGACCCCAACCTGGCCCACCACCCGGACGAGCACGTGGAGATCAGCAAGGTCCGGGAGGGCGCCGTCACCCTGCGCCGCTGGCTCGCCTCCTCCTGACGCTCCCGCGCGGGGCGCCCCCCCCCGCATGACGGAAGGTCCGCGTCGGACGACGCGGACCTTCCGGTGTTCCCGGTGTCGGCGGTGCGGTCAGACGGTGGTGGACGCGTCGGCGGCGGGCCGGGCGTCGGTCTGGCTGCCCTGGTCGGTGGACGGTTCCATCAGGCGGGCGCGGCGGCGCTCGGCCACCACGTCGCGGATGCGGCGCTGCATCTGCCGCCGGATCCGGATCATCTCGCTGTTGCTGATCACGCTGACTCCTCCCCCGAAGGCGCGCGCCGGGGCATACCCGGTATGTGAATAGTAAGACGCCCGTGCGACCGAATTAGTTGCCCAAGATCCGGAAAAATATTTCCGATCGTCGCCCGGCCCGTCTCCGTTCGCCGCCCGAGGCCGTGCCGTTCGCCGCCCGGGGGCGTGTCGTTCGTCGCCTTGGCCGTCACCTGCGGCGGCCCGGCTAACGGTGCGTGCACCTGGCGGGTGCGGCTCCACTACGGTTGCTCCCATGGGTCAGAGCAACGGGCGGGAGGCCGGCCGCGAGCCGGGACAGGAACGGCACCGGGGGGCCGTGACGCTGCGTCGGCAGGCGTTGACGGGCAGCACCGCCGACCAGCGCCTGCTCGATTCGCGGGGGCGTGAGGACTGGAAGACCAAGGACGCCTGGCGGGCGCTGCGCATCCTCTCCGAGTTCGTCGAGGGCTTCGACACCCTCGCCGACCTGCCCTCGGCGGTCAGCGTGTTCGGTTCCGCCCGCAGCCACCCGGAGAGCCCCGAGTGCCAGCTGGCCGAGGCGGTGGGCGCTGCCCTGGCCCGGGCCGGCTACGCGGTGATCACCGGCGGCGGGCCGGGCGTGATGGAGGCGGCCAACCGGGGCGCCAGCGAGGCCGGTGGGCTGTCGGTCGGCCTCGGCATCGAGCTCCCCTTCGAACAGGGGCTCAACGACTGGGTCGACCTGGCCATCGACTTCCGCTACTTCTTCGCCCGCAAGACCATGTTCGTCAAGTACGCCCAGGCGTTCGTCGTGCTGCCCGGCGGGTTCGGCACCATGGACGAGCTCTTCGAGGCGCTCACCCTGGTGCAGACCGGCAAGGTGACCCGGTTCCCCGTGGTGCTGATGGGCGCCGACTACTGGAGCGGCCTGCTCGACTGGCTGCGCGACACGATGGCCGCCGACGGGAAGATCGGCCCCGTCGACCTGGAGCTGATCTGCGTGACCGACGACGTCGACGCGGCGGTCCGGCACATCGTGGAGGCCGAAGCCGCCCTCAACGTCGAGCAGGAGGCCGTCCGCGAGGAGGCGGTCGCCGTCACCGCCGCCGACCAGCAGGCCGCCGCCGAGGCGGGCGACGAGAACCGGAAGCGCTGACATGGCGGCGATCTGCGTGTTCTGCGCCTCCTCCCGTACGCTCGACCAGCGCTGGCTGGACCTCGCGGCCGAGACGGGCGCGGAGATCGCCCGGCGCGGGCACACCCTCGTCAGCGGCGGCGGGTGCGTCGGCATGATGGGCGCGCTGGCGGACGGGGCGCGGGCCGCCGGCGGCCGGACGGTCGGGGTGATCCCGCAGTCGCTTGTCGACCTGGAGGTCGCCGACCTGGCGTCGGACGAGTTGCTCGTCACCGACTCGATGGCCAGCCGCAAGACCCTCATGATCGACAAGTCGGACGCGTTCCTCACCCTGCCGGGCGGGCTCGGCACCCTCGACGAGCTGTTCGAGGTCTGGACGACCGCCACCCTGGCCCTGCACGCCAAGCCGATGGTGCTGGTCGACACCGACGGCTTCTACCGTCCGGTGCTCGACTGGCTGGGCGCGCTGGCCGACCAGACCTTCCTCAAGCCCGCCGGCCTGGGCCTGCTCACCGTGACCGACACGGTCCCCGCCGCACTGGACACCCTGGAACTCCAGCTCCTCTGACGGGGGCGGGTGGGTTGGTCCCCGGCGGGGTGGCGGGGCGGGGGTGTCGTACCGGCGTGGTGGGATGGACGGATGCAGGCGTACCGGCTGGTGCGCCGGCCTGCCGAGGCGGTCCGGGGGGACCACCGGCCCGGCGGGCCGGCCGGGGGTGAGCGGCGGTCCGGGGGGCCGGCCGACGGGGACGCGCACCCTGGGGCGGCGCGGCTGGCCGATCCGCGCCAGGTCGAGATCGTGGCGCACACCGACGGGCCGATGCTGGTGCTCGGCGGTCCCGGCACGGGCAAGACCGCCACGCTGGTCGAGGCCGTCGCCGCGCGGGTGGCCGAGGGCGTCGACCCGGAGCGGATCCTGGTGCTCACCTTCGGCCGCCGGGGCGCCACCGCGCTGCGCCAGCGGATCGAGGCCCGCGTCGCCGAGGGCGGGCACCGCGTGCTGCGCGAGCCGCTGGTGCGCACCCTTCCGGCGTACGCCTTCGGGCTGCTGCGGCGGGCGGCGGCCGAGCGCGGCGAGCCGTCCCCCCGGCTGCTCACCGGGCCGGAGCAGGATCTGATCATCCGCGAGCTGCTCGACGTGGTCGGCGAGGCGCCCGACGACGACCCGGTCGGCTGGCCGGAGGACCTGCGCCCCGCGTTGCGCACCCGGGCCTTCGCGGCGCAGCTGCGCGACCTGCTGATGCGCGCCGCCGAGCGGGGCGTCGGCCCCGTCGAGCTGGCCCGGCTGGGCGAGAAGCTCGGCCGCGCCGACTGGCCCGCCGCCGCGCGTTTCCTGCGGGAGTACGTGGCCGTGCTCGCCCTGCGCGACGTCAGCAACCGCGGCTCCGTCGCGTACGACCCGGCCGAGCTGGTCCGCGCCGCCACCGGGATGCTGCTCGACGACCCCGAGCTGCTCGCGGCCGAGCGCCGACGGCTGGCGTACGTCTACGTCGACGAGCTGGCCGACACCGACCCGGCCCAGCAGGACCTGCTCGCGACGGTGGCCGGCGGCGGCAAGCCCCTGGTCGCGTTCGCCGACCCGGATTCCTCCACGTACGCGTTCCGGGGCGCCGACCCGGCGGGGGTGGCGACGTTCCCGCACCGCTTCCGCACCGCCTCGGGTGCGCCCGCGGCGCAGGTGGTGCTCACCACGTCCTACCGGGCCGGTGCCCGGCTGCTCGCCGCGTCCGGCCGGCTGGCGCGGCGGCTGCGCGGCCCGGCTGCGCACCGCCGGCTGCACCCGCTGCCCGACGCGCCCCCCGGCGCGGTCGAGGTACGCACCTTCCGCTCGGCCACCAGCGAGGCGGCCTGGCTGGCGCACGCCCTGCGCGAGGCGCACCTGCTCGGCGGCGTGCCCTGGTCGGAGATGGCCGTGCTGGTGCGCTCCACCGGGCGGCAGCTGCCCTCGCTGCAACGTGCCCTGCACGCCGCCGGGGTGCCCACCGTCGTGCACGGCGAGGACCTGCCGCTGCACCTGCAACCGGCGGTCGCGCCGCTGCTGCTCCTGCTGCGCTGCGCCCTGGAGCCCGAACGGCTCGACGAGGAGGCCGCCGTGGCACTGCTGCACTCGTCGCTCGGCGGCGCCGATCCGCTGGCCGAGCGGCGGCTGCGGCAGGGGCTGCGCGCCCTGGCGCTGGCCGGCGGCGACCGCCGGCCCTCGGGCGAGCTGATCGTGGAGGCGCTGCGCGACCCGGCCGGGTTGGCCGGGATCGAGCGGCACTGGGCGGAGCCGGCGCAGACGGTGGCCGGTCTGCTTGCCGTGGCCCGGGAGTCCGCCGCGCGGCCCGGCGCCACGGCGGAGGACGTCCTCTGGGCGGTGTGGCGGGCCAGCGGGCTCGCCGAGCTGTGGTCCGCGGCGACCGGCCGCGGCCAGACGGTGACCGGCGAGGGCGACGTCGCGCGGCGCCGCCGCGCCGAGGCGGCCGACCGCGACCTCGACGCCGTGATGGTCCTCTTCGACGCGGCGGCCCGGTTCACCGACCGGCTGCCCGGCGCGCGTACGGAGGTCTTCCTCGACCACGTCCTCGGCCAGGACCTGCCGGCCGACACCCTCGCCCCGACCGCCGACCGGGGGGAGGCGGTACGGCTGCTCACCGCCCACGCCGCGAAGGGGCTGGAGTGGGATCTCGTGGCGGTCGCCGGGGTGCAGGAGGGCGTCTGGCCCGACCTGCGCCTGCGCGGCAGCCTGCTCGGCTCGGAGCGCCTGGTCGACGTGCTCGCCGGCCGGACGGCCGGCGCGGGAGTGGTGGCGGCCCTGGTCGGGCAGACCTCGGCGCTGCTCGACGAGGAGCGCCGGCTGTTCCACGTCGCGGTCACCCGGGCCCGGCGACGGCTGCTGGTCAGCGCGGTCGCCTCCGCCGCGGTGGGCGGCGACGACCACGAGGAGCAGCCGAGCCGCTTCCTCTACGAGCTGGGCCCCACCGACCCGACCGACCCGTCCGACCCGTCCGACCCGCCGGACCCGTCCGGCCCGCCGGATCCCACCGCCCCGCCGGATTCGACCGGCCCGACGGGTCCCGCCGACCCGGAGGAGCCGGATCGGCCGGGGGCGTTGCCGGTGAGCCGGCCGCCCCGGGCGCTGACCCTGCCGGCGCTGGTGGCGGAGCTGCGTACCGCCGTCAGCGACCCGGCCGTGTCCTACGCCCGGCGGCAGGCGGCGGCTGCCGAGCTGGCCCGGCTCGCCGCCGCCGGGGTGGCCGGCGCGCACCCGGACGACTGGTGGGGGCTGCGGCAGCTCTCCGACGACCGCCCGCTGGTCGACGAGGGGGAACCGGTCCGGGTCACCCCGTCGGCGATGGAGAGCGCGCTGCGGTGCAGCCTGCGCTGGCTGCTGGAGCGGCACGGCGGCAGCCCGCCGGCCAGCGCCGCCCAGGGCGTCGGCAACCTGGTGCACGCCGCCGCGATGCTCGCCGAGGACGCCAGCGCGGACCGGGGCGCGCTGCTGGACTACGTCGCCGCCCGGTTCGACGTCATCGAGCTGGCCGCCCGCTGGATGGTCGGTCCGGAGCACAGCCGCGCCGAGGCGATGGTGGACAAGCTGCTCCGCTGGCTGGCCGCGAATCCGCGCCGGCTGCTCGCCATCGAGCACGAGTTCGCGGTGCGCCTCGACGACCCGCACCGGCCGGTCGAGCTGGTCGGCCGGGTGGACCGGCTGGAGGTCGACGAGGACGGCCGGCTGGTCGTCATCGACCTGAAGACCGGCAAGTCCACCGCCGTCACGGCCAACGACCTCGCCGAGCACCCGCAGCTCGGCGCCTACCAGGCGGCGGTGGAGGCGGGGGCCTTCGCCGACTTCGGCGAGGAGTCCGGCGGCGCGGCCCTGGTGCAGCTCGGCACAGGCGCGAAGGACGCGAAGGAGCAGAGCCAGGCGCCGGCGGGGGAGGGCCCGGAGGCCGGCTGGGCGACCGCGCTGGTACGGCGCACCGCGGATACGATGGCCGCCGCCACCTTCGCCGCGGTCGCCAACTCCAAGTGCCGGGTCTGCCCGGTGCGTACGAGCTGCCCGGTGTCCGGGCAGGGCCGCCAGGTGGTCGAGCCGCCGACCACCCGTCGTCCGGAGCGCCCGTGAGCGTGAGGAGTGAGCTTGCGAGCCCCGCAGTCGCGAACTGAGATTAGTCAGTGACGCAGCCCGCCCTGTTCAGCAGCGCGACCCCGACGCCCCGGGTCGCCGACGCCGGCCCCCGCTACACGCCGGTGGAGCTGGCGAAGCTGCTGCGGCTGCCCGCGCCGACCCGGGAACAGGCCGCGATCATCGCCGCGCCCGTCGAGCCGCTGCTGGTGGTCGCGGGCGCCGGGTCGGGCAAGACGGAGACGATGGCCGCCCGGGTGGTCTGGCTGGTCGCCAACTCGCACGTGCGGCCGGAGCAGGTGCTCGGGCTCACCTTCACCCGCAAGGCCGCCGGGGAGCTGGCGCACCGGGTGCGTACGCGGCTGGACCAGTTGGTGCGCCGGCTCGGGCGGCGGGGGCGCGACCCGCTCGACGACCCGCTGGCCGGGGAGCCGACCGTCTCCACCTACCACTCGTACGCCGGCCGGATCGTCACCGAGCACGGGCTGCGGGCGGGCTACGAGCCGTCCACCCGGCTGCTCACCGAGGCGTCCCGCTGGCAGTTGGTCGACCTGCTGGTGCGCAACTACGACGGCGACATGTCCGGGGTGGACCGGATGCCGAGCACGATCACCGACGCGGTGCTGGCGCTGGCCGGCGAGCTGGACGAGCACCTGGTCGACCCGGACGCGCTGGCCGCGTGGACGGGCCGGTTCTTCGCCGAGGTGCAGGTGCGCCCCGGCCGGGTCTACGCCGACGTGCGCAAGGCGCTGCAACTCCAGCAGATCCGGCTGAAGCTGCTCCCGCTGGTGCGCGCGTACGCCCGGCGCAAGGAGGACTTCGAGGCGATGGACTTCGCCGACCAGCTCGCGCGGGCGGCCCGGGTCGCCCGCGACCATCCGGGCGTCGGCGAGATCGAGCGGGACCGGTTCCGGGTGGTGCTGCTGGACGAGTACCAGGACACCAGCCACGCCCAGGTGGTGCTGCTCAACGCGCTCTTCGGCGGCGGGCACCCGGTGACGGCGGTCGGCGACCCCTGCCAGTCGATCTACGGCTGGCGCGGGGCGAGCGCCGGCACCCTGGACCGCTTCCCCACGGAGTTCGCCCGCGCCGGCGGTGCGCCGGCCGAGGTGCTCGGCCTCACCACGAGCTGGCGCAACCGGCCCGAGATCCTCGGTGTCGCCAACGCCCTGGCCACCCCGCTGCGGGCCGCCGGCGCCCGCGTGCCGGAGCTGCGCGCGGCGATGAGCGTCAAGGAGCCGGTCCCGCACCGCAGCGCCCGCGGCGCCGCCGGCGGCACCGTCCACTGCGCCCTGCTGCGGACGTACGCCGACGAGGCCGACTGGATCGCCGACAGCGTGCTGCACGCCTGGCGCGGCGCGGCCGGGATGCCCGGCGTGCTGCCCGAGCACATCCCGGTGCCGCTGCGGCCCACGACCGCGGTGCTCGTGCGGCTGCGCAGCCAGATCCCGGCGATCGAGTCGGCGCTGCGCGAGCGCGGCCTGCCGGTCGAGGTGGTCGGCCTGGGCGGCCTGCTGGACACCCCCGAGGTGCGGGACGTGGTGTGCACGCTGCGGGTGCTGGCCGACCCGACGGACGGGGCCGCGCTGCTGCGGCTGCTGACCGGCGCGCGCTGGCGGATCGGGCCCCGTGACCTGGTGGCCCTGCACCGCCGGGCGAAGTCCATCGCGGCGGCCCGGCGCAGGCTCGCCGACGACGGCACCCCGGAGATCAGCCCGGACCTGCTCGACGAGGCGACCCTGGTGGAGGCGCTGGCCGACCTGGGCCCGGCGCAGGCGTACTCGGCGGAGGGCTACGCGCGGCTGCGGGCGTACGCCCGGGAGTTGGGCCTGCTGCGCTACCGGCTGGACCAGTCCCTGCCGGAGCTGATCGCGGACATCGAGCGGACGATCGGCCTGGACGTGGAGGTGGCGGTGCGGGCCGGCCGGGACGGGGCCGGGGACGCCGGCCTGGCGCGGGGCCACCTGGACGCGCTCGGCGACGTCGCCGCCCGGTTCAGCGGGGAGACGCCGGGCGCCACCCTGTCGGGGTTCCTGGCCTACCTGGCCGCCGCCGAGGACGAGGAGCGCGGCCTCACGCCGGGCGAGGTGGAGGTGGTCGAGGGGGCGGTGCAGATCCTCACCGCGCACGCCGCGAAGGGCCTGGAGTGGGACGTGGTCGCGGTGGCCGGGCTGAGCCGGGGCGTCTGGCCGGGGCCGGTGCGCAACTCCGACCACTGGCTCGGCGGGCTGGGCGTGCTGCCGTTCCCGTTGCGCGGCGATGCCGACGGGCTGCCGGAGCTGGGCCTCGACGAGGCCGAGGACCAGCGGGGCGTGGCCCGGGCGCTGGAGGACTTCACCGACGCCTGGCGGGCGCACGACGAGCGGGAGGAGCGCCGGCTGGCGTACGTGGCGGTGACCCGCCCCCGGCGGCTGCTGCTCTGCTCCGGCTACTGGTGGGGGGAGGGCACCAAACGGCCGCGCGGCCCGTCGGTGCTGCTGCGGGAGGTGCACGACGCCTGCCTGGACGCCCGCGCCGGGCACCTGGTGGACGAGTGGGCGCCGGAGCCGCCGGGCGACGCGGTCAACCCGACGACCGAGGTGGTGCTGCGCGCCGAGTGGCCGGCCGACCCGCTGGGCGCCCGCCGGCCGGCGCTGGCCGAGGCGGCGGCCCTGGTCCGCCGCTTCCTCACCGACGGCGACCCGGCCGCCCGCCCGCTGCCCGGCGGCGAGACCGCCGAACGGGCGCCGTCCGGCGACGACGACACCGCCCGGGTGGGCGCGGACCCGACGGCCGACGACGCGGACGTGGCGCGGTGGCGGCGGGAGGCCGACCTGCTGCTCGCCGAGCGGGCCGAGCTGACCCGGCAGTCCGGCGCCGTCGAGGTGGCCCTGCCCGGCCAGCTGTCGGTGACCCAGTTGGTGGCGCTGCGCCGGGATCCGGCGGCGCTGGCCCGCGCGCTGCGCCGCCCGGTGCCCACCGAACCCAATCCGTACGCCCGCCGGGGCACCGCCTTCCACACCTGGCTGGAGCAGCGGTTCGGCGCCGACCGGCTGCTCGACCTGGACGAGCTGCCGGGTGCGGCGGACGCGGACGCGGCGCCGGACGAGGCGTTGGCCGAGCTCCAGGAGCGCTTCCTGGCCAGCGAGTGGGCCGAGCGGGTGCCGGTCGAGGTGGAGGTGCCCTTCGCCACAGTGATCGCCGCAGTGGTGGTCCGGGGGCGGATGGACGCCGTCTTCGCCCGGCCGGGCGGGCGGTTCGACGTGGTCGACTGGAAGACCGGCCGGCAGCCCGACGGCGCCGCCGCCGAGGTGGCCGCCGTGCAGCTCGCGGTCTACCGGCTGGCCTGGGCGGAGCTGGCCGGCGTGCCGGTGGAGCGGGTCGGCGCGGCGTTCCACTACGTGCGGGACGGGGTCACGGTCCGCCCGACGGACCTGCTCGACGCGGACGGGCTGACCGCGCTGATCGCCTCCGTACCGGAAATCCCGGCAGACGGTGGTGCCGGGACGAATCCATGATAGGTTGGTCGCGTTGCAGTTATGGTTCCCAGAGACTCTGTGTGCGCCTGGAGGATTGTGGCCCAGGCGCTCTTTGTTGTGTCCGGAGTTCTCCGGGCGGGGCGACCAGAAGCGACAAGCGAGCCAGGCAGTTCCGCGTGGCGCGCTCCTCTTCGAGCCCGCAACAAGTGCGGGTTCGACGTTCCGTCAAGGAGACGAAACAAAAATGGCTATTGGCACCGTCAAGTGGTTCAACGCTGACAAGGGCTTCGGCTTCATCACCCCGGACGGCGGCGGCGCCGACGTCTTCGCCCACTTCTCGGCGATCCAGTCCTCCGGCTACCGGAGCCTGGACGAGAACCAGCGGGTCGAGTTCGAGGTGACCCAGGGCCAGAAGGGCCCGCAGGCGGAGAACATCCGCCCGCTCTGATCTTCGGATCGTCCAGTAACACCCATCGCGCCCTCCGGGTGTGGTGACGGGACCGGCCCGCCGCACCGTCGACCTGCGTGAGCAGGCGGCGAACGGCGGCGGGCCGGGGCCCGTACCCCTTTCGGTTCGTGCTTGTGAGTCACCCGCGGCTGGTCCGCCGGTGACAGCGCCGCCTCCGGCGCCCTCCCTCGACACGTGCCGCGTCGAGGAAGGCTTCCGCATGACCACTGTCGTACCCTCTTTCGCCCTCACCGGGCTGGCCCCGGCGCTGCTCGCCGAGCTGACCGCCCAGGGCATCACCGAGCCGTTCCCGATCCAGTCGGCGACCCTGCCGGACTCGCTCGCCGGCCGGGACGTGCTCGGCCGGGGCCGCACCGGCTCCGGCAAGACGCTCGCCTTCGGGCTTCCCCTGCTGTCCCGCACCGCCGGCCGCCGGGCCCGCCCGGGCCGACCGCTGGCCCTGGTGCTGGTGCCCACCCGTGAGCTGGCCCAGCAGGTCACCACCGCGCTCGACCCGTACGCCCGCGCCGTCGGGCTGCGCTGCGCCACCGTCGTCGGCGGGCTCTCCCTGCAACGCCAGGCGGACGCCCTGCGCGCCGGCGCCGAACTGGTCGTGGCCACCCCCGGCCGGCTGCACGACCTGATCAACCGCGGCGACGCCCGGCTGGACCAGGTCGGCATCACCGTGCTCGACGAGGCCGACCAGATGGCCGACATGGGCTTCCTGCCGCAGGTCACCAAGCTCCTGGAGCAGGTCGCCCCGAACGGGCAGCGGATGCTCTTCTCGGCCACCCTCGATGGCGGCGTGGACAAGCTGGTGCGCCGCTTCCTCAGCAACCCGGTCTCGCACTCGGTCGACCCGGGCACCGCCACGGTGACCGCGATGACCCACCACGTGCTGCACGTCGACGCGGTGGACAAGCCCACCGCGCTGACCTGGATCGCCGCCCGCGAGGGCCGCACCATCCTGTTCATGGGCACCAAGCACCGCGCCGACCGGCTCGCCCGCCAGTTGCTGGCCAAGGGGGTACGCGCGGCCGCGCTGCACGGCGGCAAGTCGCAGCCGCAGCGCACCCGGATCCTGGAGCAGTTCCGCACCGGGCAGGTGACGGCGCTGGTCGCCACCGACGTGGCGGCCCGGGGCATCCACGTCGACGGGCTCGACATGGTGGTCAACGTGGACCCGCCCACCGAGGCGAAGGACTACCTGCACCGTGGTGGGCGTACCGCCCGGGCGGGGGAGTCCGGCACGGTCGTCACCCTGGTCCTGCCGGAGCAGCGCCGGGACGTGTCCCGGCTGATGTCGACCGCCGGCATTCGTCCCGAGTCCGTCCAGGTGCGCCCCGGCGACGACGCCCTGGCCCGGGTGACCGGCGCCCGGGAGCCGTCCGGCGTGCCGGTGACGATCGCGCCGCCCGCGCCGCAGGCCGCCTCCGCCGGGTCTGCCGGCGGCCGGTCGGCCGGCCGCTTGAGGGCTGCCCGCCCGATGT
>NZ_JBEZEV010000015.1:50466-92930 GCF_040649055.1 Micromonospora sp. NPDC049060 | reverse complement strand
GCCCGGGCGGTCCCGCGGGGCCGGGCGGACCGGCCGGGCCAGGCGGACCGACCGGACCGGACCGGCCGGGCCGGGGCGGCGTCCGCCCCCGCTGGGGCCGGATCGCCCTGGTGGCCGGCGTGGCAGTGCTGGTGCTCGCGCTGCTCGGCGGCGTGGGCGCCTGGTTCTACGCCCGCGGCCTCGACGACGACCTGGCCCGCACCGACCCGTTCTCGGAGATCACGGGGGGCCGCCCGGCCAAGGCTGTGGACGGCGCCCTGAACATCCTGCTGGTGGGCAGCGACTCCCGGGACCCGGACGCCCCGGTGGACAAGTCCAGCAAGTGGCGGGCCGACACGATCATCGTGATGCACATCCCGTCGGACCACCAGAAGGCCTACCTGGTCTCCATCCCCCGTGACCTCTACGTGCCGATCCCGGAGGGCGCCAACGCCGACTGCGGCAGCGGGCAGCGGGGGAAGATCAACGCCGCCTTCGCCTTCGGCGGGCTGCCGCTGGCCGTGCGGACGGTGGAGTGCTTCACCGACGTGCGGCTCGACCACGTGATGGCGATCGACTTCGCCGGCTTCAAGCAGGTCACCGACGCCCTCGGCGGCGTCGACCTGAAGGTCGAGCGGACCGTCACCTCGATCCACAAGCCGTACCGGACGTTCACCAAGGGCACCAACCACATGGACGGCGCCGAGGCGCTGGACTGGATCCGGCAGCGCAAGCAGTTCCCGGACGGCGACTTCGCCCGGATGCGGCACCAGCAGGAGTTCCTCCGCGCCCTGATGGACAAGGCGGCGAGCACGGGCACGCTGACCAATCCGAAGAAGCTGAACGACTTCCTCAAGTCGGTCACCGCCGCGGTCACCGTCGACCAGAGTTTCTCGCTTGTCGACATGGGGGTCCAGTTCCGCAACCTGCGCGGCGAGAACCTCACCTTCGTGACCAGCCCGCACGTCGGCAGCCAGACCATCGACGGTGAGTCGGTGGTGGTGTCGGACAAGGAGAAGGCGCTGACCATGTACAAGGCGATGTCGGCCGACACCATGACGGCGTGGGTCGAGGCCAACCAGAAGAAGAAGGACGGCACCGGAAACTGACCAGCTCCGCCGGCCGGCCCTCCCGTGATCGACGACCGTCATCACGATTCGGAGGGCCGGCCGAGCGCTTCCTGTGAGCCAACCGCCGACCAGCCGTATCGATCTGTCCGTTCGGTCAGTTCTCCTGGATGACGGCCGTACGAACGGCATTTGACGGTCGGACGACCTCGCCAGGACGGGAAAGCGTCCGTAAAGTGATCCCGCCCCCTGACAACGCGAGCTGGAGCACGCATGCCGGTTCAGACCAGCCGTCGCCCTCCGGCGCTGGAGTCCCCCCGTGGCCCGGTCCGGGCCTCCACGAGCATCCCGAAGCAGCCCGTCAAGGGCGGCAAGCCCGGTGGCGGGTCCGCGAAGAAGCGGTCGCGCCGCAAGGACCCGCTCTGGGCCCGACTCACCCTGATCTTCGGCGCCGTGCTGATGGTCGCCAGCGGTGCGGCCATCGTCGGCAGCAAGGCGCTGATCAGCAGCGCCACCGGCAACATCGCCCAGCGCAACCTCCTCGGTGACGCCGGCAAGACCGACGCCGAGGGTGGCGCCAGCCTGGACGGCCCGATCGACATGCTGCTGCTCGGTGTGGACGCCCGGGAGCGGTGGGCCGCCGACGACGTGCGGGCGGACAGCATCATCGTGCTGCACATCCCGGCGACGCACGACCAGGCGTACCTGATCTCGATCCCCCGGGACACCGAGGCCCAGATCCCGGCCTTCAAGCCGAGCGGCTACAAGGGCGGCACCGACAAGATCAACGCGGCGTTCCAGGCCGGCGCCCGCAACGGCGGCGGCTGGGAGGGCGGCGCCCAGCTGATGGCGCAGACGATCAAGAAGATGACCGGGATCAGCTTCGACGGCGCGGCCATCATCAACTTCGGCGGATTCAAGAACGTCATCGAAGCCCTCGGCACCGTGCGCATCTGCGTCAAGCAGGAGGTCGAGTCGATCCACATGTCGTACGTGGACGGCAAGCCGATGTGGAACGCGGACGCGAAGAAGACCGGCAAGCAGCGGACGCCCGTGGTGCACAAGAAGGGCTGCCGCGAAATGGAGGGCTGGGCGGCGCTGGACTACTCCCGGCAGCGCAAGAGCCTCAAGAACGGCGACTACGACCGGCAGCAGAACCAGCAGCAGCTGATCAAGGCGATGGCGAAGAAGGCCACCCAGGACGGGACGCTGACCAACCCGATCAAGCTGAACAAGCTGATCGACGCGGCCGGCAAGGCATTCATCCTCGACACCGCCGGCGTGCCGGTTCCCGACTTCGTCTTCACCATGCGCGGGGTGACCGGCAACGACCTCGTGATGCTGAAGACGAACGGCGGCACCTTCCACAGCGACGGCAGCCGCGAGACGCTCAGCGCCCAGACGATGGACATGTTCCGCGCGGTGAAACAGGACAAGCTGGCCGAATTCGTCTTCGCCAACCCCGAGGTGGTCTCCAGCCGCGAGTGACGCCGGCTGGGGCGGCCCGCCGGGCGATGTCGGCGAAGCGGCCCGGTCCGACGTGGTCGGCTCGTAGCCTGACGTGAGAGGGATTCACGTACGGGTCGCGGGGAGGCGTCACGTCCAGATCGACGGGCGACGGTCGGGGCCGGTCCGGGACCGACACCCGGCCCGCCCGGCCGCCCCGCGTCCGCTGGCCCCGGCTGCTGCTCGGCCTGGGCCTGGCCCTGGTGCTGCTGGCCGGGCTCGCCGTGGCGGGCCTGGAGGTGCTGAGCGACCGGTACGACCGCAGCGTCGTCCGGGAGCAACTGCTCGACCCCACCGCCCGCCAGAAGCGCACCGACCCCGACGGACCGCTGAACTACCTGCTGGTGGGGACCGACCGCTGGCAGAGCGGCAGCGCGGCGGACCGACGCTCGGACACCATCCTCATCGTGCACGTCCCCGCCGGCGGGCGCGAGGCGTACCTGGTCTCCGTCCCCCGGGACCTGCTCGTGGCCATCCCCGCCGGCAACGGCTACGGCGGCGGCCAGGACAAGATCAATGCGGCGTACGAGCACGGCGGCGGCGGCCAGCCGGGCACCCGCCTGCTCTCGGCCACCCTGTCCCGGTTGACCGGCATCCGCTTCGACGGCGCGGCCCTGATCGACTTCTCCGGTTTCCGCAAGGTCATCGACCTGCTCGGCGGCGTACGCATGTGCGTGGACACCGAGGTCCGCTCGATCCACACCGACCGCGTCTTCGCGCCCGGCTGCCAGCAGATGGACGGCGGTGAGGCGCTGGACTACGTCCGCCAGCGCTACGACCTGCCGGGCGGCGACTACGACAGGCAGACCCACCAGCAGCAACTGCTCCGGGCGGTGCTGGAGCGCACGAGTGAGACGTCGCTGCGGACCAACCCGGTCAAGCTGGACCAGGTGATCCGCGCCGTGGGCGGCTCGCTGACCGTGGACACCAACGGCGTACGGCTGGAGGACCTGGTCCTCGCGCTGCGCGACCTGCCGGCGGACGCGCTGCGTGGCGTGCAGGTCCCCTCCCACCCCCAGACCATCGACCAGGTGTCGTACGTGGTGCTCGACAACGGCGGGAACGGCCTCTTCGAGGCGGTACGCGGCACCCGCGTGCCGGACTGGGCGCGCGCCAACCCGCGGTGGGTCACCCGGCTGTGACGCCCGGGGGCGGCCCGCCACCGGCCGCCGGGGCGAGGATCTAGGCTTGGCCCGTGTTCGGATCCCAGGTTCCCACCGTGACCGTGACCGAGATCGCCGACGACGCGTACCTGCTCGACGTCCGGGAGGACGACGAGTGGAACGCCGGCCACGCCCCCGGCGCGCACCACCTGCCGATGATGGAGCTGCCGGCCCGGATCGCCGAGGTGCCGACCGACCGCGACGTCGCCGTCATCTGCCGCTCCGGCGGGCGCTCCGCACAGGTCGTCGCCTACCTGATGCGCAACGGCTGGGACCAGGTGCGCAACGTCGAGGGCGGGATGGGCGAGTGGGCCGCCGCCGGGCGAGGAGTGGTCCGCGAGGACGGGCAGCCGGGCCGGGTCGTCTAGGACGGTCGGGATGGACGCCCCTCTCGTCTTCGCGCACCGCGGTTCCTCCCACGACCTGCCCGAGCACACCCTCGCGGCCTACCTGCGGGCCCTCGACGAGGGCGCGGACGGGCTGGAGTGCGACGTCCGGCTGACCCGGGACGGCCACCTGGTCTGCGTGCACGACCGACGGCTCGACCGCACCAGCAACGGCCAGGGACTGGTCAGCGCCCGTACCCTCGCGGAGCTGGAGGCGCTGGACTTCGGCTCCTGGCACCCCGGCTGCGCGCCCGCCGACGGCGACGAGGTGCTCGACGAGTCGCACACGCGGCTGCTGACCCTGGAGCGGCTGCTGGACGCGGTGCTGGCCGCCGGCAGGCCGGTGCGGCTGCTGGTGGAGACCAAGCACCCCTCCCGGCACGGCGGGAACGTCGAGCGCCGGCTCGTCGCGATGCTGCGCCGGTACGGCCTGACCGAGCCGAAACCGGACGATCCGGTACGGGTCACCGTCATGTCGTTCTCGCCGCTGGCCGTACGCCGGGTCCGGGGGTTGGCCCCCGCGCTGCCCACGGTGCTGCTGCTGGATGTGCTGCCGCGCTGGGTGCGGCCGGGGCGGCTGCCGTTCGGCACCCGGATCGCCGGCCCCGGCGTCGCCCTGGTGCGCGCCCGCCCGCAGTTGGTGCCCGCCCTGCGGGCGGCGGGCAACCAGGTCTTCGTGTGGACCGTGAACGAGCCGGCGGACCTGGACCTCGTCCTGGCCGCCGGGGTGGACGGCATCATCACCGACCGGCCGGCGCACACGCTGGCCAGCCTGGGCCGCTGACCGGGGTGGCAGCGCGTGGAGGCCCGGTCGGGCAGGGGTGTCCCCGGGCTGGCCGGCGGGGCACACTCGGAGGATGCCGGAGCGCACCGACCTCTCCGCTCTCATCGCCGGCCACACCACCGTGATCGAAATGATCAACTCGGGCGGCACCGGCCTTCCGGTGCTCACCCACCTGCTCCGCGTGGCCCGGTCGGCGCTCGGCGCGGCGGGCACGGCGTTCGTCGAGTTCGCGCCGACCGGCGGCCGGGTGATCGCCGCGACCGGCGCCGCCGAGTGGGCCGTCGGCCACCCCGTGCCGGCCGACGACCCCGCCACCGTCTGCCTGCTCTCCGGCGCGCGGGTGCGCCAGGTCCGCACGGACGAGCTGACCGGCAGGCTCTCCGCCGAGCTCGCCGAACGGGGCCTGCTCCGGATGGTGGTCTCCCGCGCGGAGATCGGCGGGCTGACGGTCGGCAGCCTGCACGTGCTCTACCCCGACGGCGACGATCCGCCCGACGCCGAGCAGCACGCCGTCGCGGGCTACCTGGCCTCCTGCATCGCCCACATGTACGGCGACCAGACCGGGCTGCCCGTGCACGGCGACGGGCCGGTGGTGGCGGCGCTGGCGGACGGCCTGGCCGTGGTCGACCGGGACAACCACGTCCGGCTCTGGAACCCGGCCGCCGCCCGGGTCACCGGCCGTTCCGTGGCCCAGGCGCTCAACCGGCCGTTGCCCTTCCCCCTGCCCCCGTCCGGGCAGGTGCGCGACCACCGGATGCCGGACGGCCGCTGGCTCACGATCACCTCCGGCGAGCTGCCCGGCCCCGGCGCCCTGCGGGTGGTCACCTTCCGCGACATCACCGACCAGCAGCGCCGCGACCACGACCGGGACCTCTTCGTGGCGGTGACCAGCCACGAGCTGCGTACGCCGGTGACCGTGATCAAGGGCTACGCGGACACGCTGACCGACCACTGGGAGTCGCTGACCGAGACCGACCGGCGGCAGGCCGCCCGCGTGATCGGGCAACGCGCCAACGAGCTGGCCCGGCTGGTGGACCGGCTGCTCTCCTCCGCCGCCGAGGCGGGGCCGGGCGACCAGCCTCCCGCCCCGTACGACCTCGGTGACGCGCTGCGCGCGGCGGCGGTCGACCTCCCGGCGGAGCTGCGGCAGCGGCTCGTCCTCCGCCTCCCCGCGGACCTGCCCAAGGCGCTCGGCCACCGGCTGAGCCTCGCCACCGTGCTCACGGAGCTGTGCACGAACGCCGGCAAGTACTCCGAGGCCGGCTCGCTCATCGAGATCACCGCCGACGCGGACGGGTCGACGGTCTCCTTCCAGGTACGCGACCGGGGCATCGGCATCCGGCCGGAGCACGTGGAGCGGGCCTTCGACCGGTTCTGGCAGGGCGAGTCGGGCGACCGCCGCCGCTACGCCGGGGCCGGACTCGGCCTCTATCTCGTCCGTCGGATCGTTGAACAGCAGAATGGATGGGTATCCCTACGACCGAGGGCCGGTGGCGGTACGGTCGCAGAGGTGCGGCTGCCCTGCGGGTGACCGGCGACGGGCAACGGGGGCGGGAAAGGGACGAAGGTGTCGACGGGAGCTGCCGATCGGGCATGGTGCGTGGTGGTCCCCCACCACGCCGCGGGGGCGCGGGTGGCGCGGCGACGCCTCGCCGAGGAACTGGCCGACGTCGTACCCCCGCCGCTCCTGGCCGACCTCGTCGCGGTCCTCGCCGAGCTGGTCGGCAACGCGGTCCGGCACGCCGACCCGCTGCCCGGCGGAGTGGTCCGGGTGGCCTGGCGGCTGCGCGACTCGTCCGGCGGCCAGCAGGTGCAGCTCCGGGTGACCGACGGCGGCGCCGCCGCGGGCCCCACGATGCGGATCGCCGACATAGACGCCGTCGACGGCCGAGGGCTGCACATCATCTCGGGGCTGGCCGACCGCTGGGGCGTCGAGCGCGACGGCCTGGGCCAGAGCGTGTGGGCCGAGTTCGACCCCGCCGACGTCACCCGGTCGGACCTTGCCGTGGCCGGCTGACCGACCGCGAGGGCGGGTCCCGCCCCCGCCGGGCCGCCGGGGCCTCTAGGCTGTGTCGCCGTGAGCAAGCGTCGAAAGAGCCAGCGGGCCGCCGAAGCCACCCCCAAGCGGGAGAAGGTACGGGACACCTTCGTGCCCCGACCGTTCGAGGGGCTGACCGACGAGCCGGAGTGGATCGCCCTGCGGGAACTGGTGCCGGCCGCCTCCGCGCCGCTGCGGCTGGCCCCCGCCCTGGTCGAGGAGTTCGGCGACCGGGAGGTCACCCTGGCCACCGTGCTGCCGATGGCCACCCCGGCCATGACCAAGCCGGACGGGCGGGTCCTCATCGGGCTCCAGCGTCACCTCCAGTCGGGCGACGTCTCCCGGGACCTGGCCGAGGCGCTGCTCTGCGCGCTGCGGGCCGAGCCGGGCCGCCCGGTGCCCGTGCCGCCGCTGCCCGGCCCCGGCCCCCGGTTGCAGGACGTCCTCGCCGACGGCCCGCTGGAGGTCAGCATGCACGACGGGTTCGAGTTCTGGCTCGACCCGGGGGCCGGCGACGACCCGAACGTGCAGGCGTCCCTGGAGCGGGCGAACGCCGCGATCTACCCCACCGTACGGCTCGCCGCCGCCCGGGCCGCGTACTGGTGCCAGGTGCCGGAGAAGGCGCACGTGCGCTGGGTGCTGCCCGACGACGAGGACGCCGCGCTGGACGCGCTGTCCCGGCTGAGCGTCGCCGGCACGCTGGTGCTCGGCGAGAACACCCGCTTCGCGGGCATGTTCCGGGCCCACGGCCGGCTGGTGCCCGTCTGGGACCTGCCGGAGGACGTCCCGGCCGCCGACTGGGAGCAGCCGGTCGCCGACTTCGCCAAGCGGTACGCGGAGGCGCTCGCCGAGCCCACCCCGCTGGACGCCGCCGGCCGGCGGGCCCGCCACGGCCTGCTCGGCCGCCAACTCACCCTGCGCTGAGCCGGACACCCGGCCCACCCTCCGCCCCGCAGCCGCCGCGCCCGCCTCGCGCGGCGGCTGCGGTGTGAGGAAGGGGCCCTTCCTCACACCGGTGCGCCGAGCGGCTCGCGGACCAGCGGGCAGGACATGCAGCGTGGTCCGCCCCGGCCCGAGCCCAGCTCCGAGCCGGCGATCGGGATCACCTCGATGCCGGCCCGCTCCAGCTGCGCGTTGGTCTCCGTGTTGCGCTCGTAGCCCACGCAGAGCCGGGGCGCGATGGCCAGGGTGTTGTTGCCGTCGTCCCACTGCTCGCGTTCGGCGGTCACCGGGTCCAGGCCGGTGTCGATGACCCGGAGCTGGGGCAGGTCCATCGCGTCCGCGGCGGCCCGCAGGAACGGCGCCGGGCCGTCCACCCGCGGGTCCTCACCGTCCGCCCCGGCGATCACCGTGTACGCCGACAGCGTGTGGGCGATGTTCGGGTACATCAGCACGGCGTCGACGTCCACCATCGTGCAGACGGTGTCGAGGTGCATGGTCGCCCGTTCCTGGGCGATCGGGACGACGAGGATGGTGTGCGCGAGCCCGGCGGCGAAGACCTGCCGGGCGAGGCGTTCCGCGCCGGCGGGCGTGGTCCGCTCGCCCACCCCGACGGCCAGCACCCCCGGCGCGAGCAGCAGCACGTCGCCGCCCTCCAGGTGCTCCAGGCCGGGCTGGTAGACGAGCTCGGTGCCGGCGAAGCGCGGGTGGTGCCGGTAGATGGCGTCGGTCAGCGTGGTCTCCCGTCGCCGCGCAGGCATCGCCAGGCTGGTCACCCCGACCCGGTCGCCGACCCAGAACGAGGAGTCCCGGGTGAACAGCAGGTTCGGCAGCGGGTCGATGACGAAGTCGTGCCGGTCCATCAGGGTGTAGACGAGGCCGCCCGGCCGCTCCCGGCTGACCCGGAGCTCCTCGTGGGCCAGCCCGGCGATGAGCACGTCGGCGAGCGCGACGGGATCGAGGTACGCGAGGTGGTCGGCGACCCGGGCGCGCAGCGAGTCGCCGAGCCTGGGCGAGCGGAGCACCTCCCCGGTGAGCTCGGCGCGCGCGTCGGCGACGGCGAGCGTCTCGGCGAGGAGGGTGGAAAGGTAGAGCACCTCGACGCCGCGCTCGCGCAGGGCGGCGGCGAAGGCGTCATGCTCCTCCTGGGCCCGTCCGACCCATGGGATGGCGTCGAAGAGGAGCGAGTCGTTGTTCCGGGGGGTGAGCCGGGCCAACTCAGGACCGGGGCGGTGCAGCAGCACCGTCCCGAGCCGACCGACTTCGCTGTCCACGTAGTGGGTCACCCTCGCAGCGTAGGGCAGGGTTTGGCGGCATCCGATAAAACAGGGGTGGATGAATATGGCATTCATCCACACTCACTCCGGCGTTCCAACTTGCCGACACAGGGGACTGGCAACGTAGGGTAGTGAGGACATAACTTCGAGGGACCTTTTGCCGGAGGTCGCGATGACTGTCTTTCCCGCTCGTCAAGCCGTACCGTCCGCCCGGGCACTGCCGCCCGCAGCGGTGCCACACCCCCGCGTGGAGTCGCCGGAGGTGCTCGCACCCGTCCGTCCGTCCCCGTTGGAGTGGGCCCGCCGCCGCAGGGCGGAGCGGGGCGCCCGGCGGCTGGAGGCGGCCGGGGCACGGGCGCTCGGCCGGCTCGACCATCTCGGGCCCGCGTGGCACGTCATCGAGTGGCCCCGCACGGACGCCACCGATCTCCTGCTCGACCACGAGCGCGACGAACGCGCCGGCTTCCTCGCCATCGGGCCGAGCGGGCTCTTCGCGGTCACCATCGCCGACCACGGCCGGGCCCGGGTGCTGGTGGCCGGCGACGTGGTCCAGATCAACGGCAAGCGCCCGCCCTACGTGGCCGAGGCCCGCCGCGACGCCAAGCGGGCCAGCAAGGCCCTCTCCGACGCCGTGGGGCTGCCGATCCCGGTGACGCCGGTGCTGACCTTCGTCGGCTCCGGCGTCATCAGCGTCTACGGCCTGCCGAAGGACTGCCTCATGGCCACCCACCGCGAGCTGGACCGCCTGCTCGTCGCCGGGGGCAGCCGGATCAGTCCGGCCACGGCCGAGAAGCTCTCGCGGGTCGCACAGCACCCGGAGACCTGGGTGAACGGCGCGTACCGGCCGGCCGCGGACTACCGGTGGTACGAGGGCGGCCGAACGGCCGCTGACAAGCCGGCCAACCGACGGTAACGTCACCGGCGACGCCACGCACCCGGGTGCCGGTCGGCACCCGTCGGTCGCGCCGTCGCCGGCCGCCTGGTCAGGGCATTCCCTCACCCACCGGCGGCCCGGTGACCACGCGCGGTCGGCGTCACCCGCGACGACCGGCTAGCGTGGACGGACCGTCGGTGTACATAGGAGGCGCGGTGGCCCACGTCGAACTCTCGCTCTCTGACGTGTTCGTGCCGGCGGCGGGAACACCGACAGGCCAGGAGTTCGACAACCTCGGTCGGTGGTCGTCTACGGTCTCCCACGCCGACGAGCCGTGCCTGCTGATCGACGCCGGGACGAGGGTCGTCGCCGTCTCCGTCGCCGGCTGCGAGCTGCTCTTCCTGGGCGACCCGGAGGACGTGACCGGGCTGCCGCTGCTCGACGGCGGGCTACGGCTGCTCGACTTCACCGCCAACCGCTGCGAGCTGACCGAGCCCGAGATCGACAAGATCCCGCCGCTGCTGGCGCTCTCCTCCGGACGCCTGGCCCGAGGGCTGCTCCGGGTCCAGGCCGCGTCGACCGACGCGCCGGACTCGACCGTCGACGCGATCTCCACCCCGGTGTTCACCAGCGGGACGGTCGCCGGTTCACTCACGTTCTTCTCCCCGGTCTGACCAGCGGCGGGATGTGGCGTTCGCCGCACGCGGCGAATCTGGGGCGGGCCCGTACCGAGGCCGTAAGGTGCCCTCATGCTCGATATCGCTCTGCTGCCGGGGAAGTACGCCGTGTGCCGCCTGGCCGCCGGCTCCGCCCTGCCGCCCGAGTTGTCGGGCGGGCTGAGCAACGGCGACGTCGTCACGGTGAGCTGGACGGCCGACGGGATCTCGCTGATCTGCCCCGCCGACCGGGCGCCCGAGCAGGCCGTCGGCGAGACCGCCTGGCGCTGCCTGCGGGTCGCCGAACCGCTCGACCTGGCGGTCAGCGGCACCCTCGCCGCGCTTGTGGACCCCCTCGCCGCAGCCCGGGTCAGCGTGGTCGCCTTCTCCACTTACGACACCGACTACCTGCTGGTTCCCGCCGTGCGGCTCCGCGAGGCGACCGCCGCGCTGGAGCGTGCCGGCCATCGCGTCCTCGGCTGATCTTCACCCGCCCGCCGGTTCCTCCTAGGATGGGCTCGGCCTCCCGGCCGCAGTGACGCTCCCCGATGTCCCGAGGATCGGCCGTGCCGCCCACCCCCTCGCGCTCCGCCACACCCGCCCGACCGCCCGGCCCCCCGGCCCGGCCCGGAGCGGTTCGCGCGTGCGCCCCGTCGGCTCCGCCCCTGCCGCCCGTACGGGCCTCGTCGCGGCCGGCCCCGCCGGCGTACGCCCGCCGCCTCGCAGCCGTCGTGCTGCTGGCCGCGCTGCCCCTCGCCGGCTGCGGCACTCCACCGGAGCTGCGCCGCCCCGCCCCGACCACCGCCCCGACCCGCACCGCGCTCCCCGCCACGCCCAGCGCCGCGCCGACGCCCCCGCCCACCACCGGCCTGCCCGGCGGCGGAGGGATCACCCCCACTGTCGACCCCGGTCTGGTCGCGGTCCCGTGCCCGGACGGCCCCTCGGGCGCGCGGATCGTCGACCTGGTGCGGGGCCGGGGTGGCGTGCTGCCGAACGGCGTGCGGGTCCGGGTGCGGACCGGGCCGCTCTGCGCCGGCGAGTGGCACTACACGGTGCTCGACGTCACCGGGCACGAGACGCTCCAGGTGATCACCCAGGGTCGGCCGGGCGCCCCGCGACTGGTCACCGCCGGCACCGACGTCTGCACCGCCGAGGTCCGCGCCGCCGGGCCGCCCGGCATCCGGACGCGCGTCTGCGAGGGCGGGTCGCTCGGCGTACCGGGTGCGTAGGCTGTCGCCATGCCGGGAACACCGCCGACGCGCTTCGTCTATCTCGGGCCGGAGGGCACCTTCGCCGAGCAGGCGTTGAAGAGCATCCCCGCCGCCGAGCGGGGCAGCCGCACGCCGGCCCGCAGCGTCCCCGAGGCGCTGGAGGGCGTACGGACCGGGGAGGCCGACGCGGCCCTGGTGCCGCTGGAGAACTCGATCGGCGGCGCCGTCGGGGTGACCCTGGACGAACTCGCCGAGGGTGAACCCCTGGTGATCACCCGCGAGGTGGTCCTGCCGGTCGAGTTCGTGCTCGCCGCGCGGCCCGGCACGACGCTCCCGCACGTGCGCAGCGTCGCCGCCCACCCGCAGGCGTCCACCCAGTGCCGGGGCTGGCTGCGCGCGCACCTGCCCGACGCCGTCGTCGTCGACGTGCTCTCCAACGGCGCCGCCGCCGCCGGAGCAGCCACCGGCGAGTACGACGCGGCGATCTGCGCCCCGATCGGGGCCGGGCGGCACCGGCTCGACGTGCTCGCCGACAAGATCGCCGACCACCCGGACGCGGTGACCCGCTTCGCGCTGGTGTCCCGCCCCGGGCCGCCCCCGCCGCCGACGGGCGACGACGTGACGTCCCTGGCGGTCTACATCGCGCACGACCGGGTGGGCGCGCTGCTGTCGGTGCTGATGGAGCTGGCCGTCCGCGGGGTCAACATGAGCCGGATCGAGTCCCGCCCGACGGGTGAGGCGCTCGGCCGCTACGTCTTCTTCCTCGACTGCGCCGGGCACGTGGCGGACGTACGCCTCGGCGAGGCGTTGCAGGGGCTGCGCCGGGTCTGCGCCGACGTGCGCTTCCTGGGCTCGTACCCCCGGCACCGGTTCCCCGGGACGGGCGACCGCCCGATCCCGGCCCCCGCCGGCCTCTCGGACGCCGACTACGCCGACGCCGCCGCCTGGCTGGCCCGCCTGCGCGCCGGCGACCTCGGCTGACGGCAGGCCCGGGACCGCCCCGGAGCCGACTGCGGGCCCCGCAACGGCACCGCCCCCGACCGGCGTCGGATGCGGCGGGGCCGGTCGACGCGGGCGGGGGCGGTGCGGGGTGGTGCGGGGCGTGCCTCAGCTGAGCAGGCCGCCGAGGAGCCCGCCCTGCTGCTCCTGGGAGCCGCTGCCCATGACGGGCGGCTCCTCGGAGGGCTGGACGACGACGAAGCCCTGGCCGGCGAAGCTCATCGTGAACGCCTCGCCGGTGCTCCGGCCCAGCAGCGTGCCGAGGCCGAGCTGCTCGGCGCGGTGGTAGCCGGTCTGGAGGTTGGCCGACCAGCAGACCGCTGCCTGCGGGTCGACGTAGGTGGGGGCGTCGACGCTGAGCACCACCGGAGTGCCCTTGGTGGTGATGGCGATCCGGCCGTAACCGCTGAAGACGCAGTTGAACAGGCCCGACGAGGACGCCATGCCGGCCCCGCCGACCATCCGGATGTCGTACTGGAGGGTGGAGTCGAAGGCCAGCACGCTGGAGCCGTTGATGGAGAGCGCGTCGCCGGGCTCCAGGTCGATGACGTGCACGTCCTTGGCGAAGTCGGCGAGGAAGACGTCACCCCGGCCCGAGACCTTCATCAGCGGGACGCCCTCGCCGGTCAGCTTCTGCTTGAGGAACTTGCCGAGCCCGCCGGAGCCGAGCGCCTGGAACTGCACCTGCCCCTGGTAGGCGACCATCGACCCGACCCGGGCCATCACCTCACCGTTGAGTTCGACCTTCAACATCTTGGAGTTCTGCAGCCGCATGCCGGGCTGCGCGGACTCCTTCTCAAGGTTCTCCGCCGAGAACAGCTCGCTGCGCATTGGAAGTGCCTCCTGAGTTCGCGGTACCTGGACCGACGGTAGGCGACGGTGGCAACCGCCGCCCGTCAGCCCCAGCCCAGCTCGTGCAGGCGGGCGTCGTCGATGCCGAAGTGGTGGGCGATCTCGTGCACCACCGTCACCGCGACCTCGTCGACGACGTCCTCGTCGTCGTCGCAGATGCGCAGGATGGGGTTGCGGTAGATCAGGATGCGGTCCGGCAGCACGCCGGCGTAGTCCCAGCCGCGTTCGGTGAGGGCGTGCCCCTCGTAGAGGCCGAGCAGGTCCTCGCCGGGGGGCGGATCGTCCTCCACGAGGATCACGACGTTGCTCATCAGGGCGAGGAGTTCCTCGGGCACCTCGTCGAGCGCGTCGCCGACCAGCTCCTCGAAGCGCTCGCGACTCATCTCCACCGGCACCCCGCCCATTCTGCCCGACGACACGGCCCACCCGCGCCGGTCAGGCCCGCCGGTCCGAGCGCCGGGCCGCCTCGGTCCGGCTCGGCGGGCCGCCACGGGAGCGTGGTTCCCGTGGCGGTCGACGCCGACGACGGGGACGGTCAGGAGGCGAGGCGGGCGGTCAGGCTGATCTGGGCGCCCGGGGCGAGCAGGCGGGAGATCGGGCAGTTCTCCTTGGCGGTCTCCGCGAGCTTGGTGAACTGCGCCTCGTCGATGCCCGGTACCTGGCCGACGGTGTCCAGCTCGATCCGGGTCACCGTCATCCCGGCGTCGGTCTTGTCGAGGTGGACCTTGGCGGTGGTCTCCACGGAGGTGGGTGGCGAGCCGGCCTCGGCGAGCGCCTTGGAGAAGGCCATCGAGAAGCAGCCGGCGTGGGCCGCGCCGATCAGCTCCTCGGGGTTGGTGCCCTCACCCTCCTCGAAACGGGACTTGAAGGAGTAGTTCCCCTCCAGCCCGCCCTTGCCGGTGCGGATCGTGCCGGACCCCTCGGTGAGGTTGCCCTGCCATTGTGCGGAAGCGGTACGGATAGGCATGCACCCGACGCTAGCCCAACGGGCACCCTCCGGCGACCGTTCACGCTCCGCGTCACCGGGTGCGTACTGTGTCATGATTCGGGGCAGGCCCGCGAACGCGGAAGGGTGGCCGATGTCCCAGACTTCCCCCATTCCCCGGCAGGAACACCGGTCCGACGGTGCCGCCGTCCTGGAGTGGGGCACCGCCCAGCCGGACAGGCCGGGGCGGTTCGGGCGTACGTTCTCCGGCCTGGGCCGGGATCCCCGGCTCCCCGTGCTGCTCGCGGCGCTCGGCGCGGTGGCCGCCCTCGCCTCGATGCTCGGCGAGTGGCAGGTGATGACCATCCCCAACGGCGGCCCGCAGGGCAACACCCCGCTGCGGGTGCCGGGCGGGGTGTCCGACGTCGGCGGGTTCGGGGTGGGCTACCTGGTCGGGCTGTTCGCCCTGGTCTGCGCGGTGGTGCTCGCGCTGCGTGGCACTCCCGCGGTGCGTCCGAACGCCCGGCTCGCCGGGCTGGCCGTGGCCGGGGCGCTGCTGGGGCTGCTGGTCGCGGCCACCGCCTCGCTCGACGAGGCCGCCCAACGCGTCTTCTTCTACTCCACGGACGACGGGTTCCAGGTCGAGTACGGCCGGGGCCTGGTGACGGCGTTCCTGGCCTGCGCGCTCTTCGCGGCGGCGCTGAAGCTGGCCCCGGCCGGCACGGCCCGGATCGCCGGGAAGGCCGACGGCGGGACCGAGGTCGGCGCCGGGACCGAGGCGGGCGCCGGCAGCGAGGCGGACGGCGGAGCCGGGGCGGAGCCGGTGGGCTGGCGCCGCCGCAGGTCGCGGGACCTGGCGGACGACGGGCTGCCGCCCGCGCCGGCCGACCTCACCGTCGGGCCGGCCGCCCCCTTCGCCCGCCCCGAACTCCCGGACTGACCGGGGGCCGGTTCGCCACGACCAGTGTGACGAACGGCGGCCCGGCCGCTCGACGAGGACGACCTCGCCCGTACCGCTCGCCGGGGCGGCGTCCCTCAGAGGGCCACCCAGCGGACCTCGCCGTCCGCTCGCTCGTCGGTGGCCCGCAGGCCGAGCCGCTCGGCCACCCGTGCGGAGGCCCGGTGGTCGGGGTGCACGTGCGCGACCAGCGCCCGGATGTCGCGCTCCGCCAGCCAGCCGACCAGGCCGGCGGCGGCCTCGCCGGCGTAGCCGCGGCCCTGGTGCGGCGTCAGGACGACCCAGGCCAGCTCGGTGACCGGCCGGTCACCGTCGAGCCGCACGGTGGCCTGCACGGTGCCGACCGCGTCGCCGCTGTCCCGGTGCCGGACGACCCAGTTGAGCCAGCCCTCCCGGCCGTCCGGCGACCGCCCGACCGTCTGCCGGCGGTACCGCTCCCGGAGCTGCTCCAAGGTGGCCGGGCCGCCTCCGATGTACTCGTGCAGGGCAGGGTCGTCCAGGAGGGGGGCGAGTTCCTCGGCGTGGTCGACGCGGAGCGGCTCCAGCAGCAGCCGCTCGGTGTCGACGGCCTCCGCCACCGGCCAGTCCCGCTCTCCCATCCGTCCCACCCTACGGCCCGCGGCAGGGCCCCGGACGGGGACACCGGCGGGCCGTCGACCGTTGGCACGGCATTCGCCGCAACGCCATGGTGGGGGCCCGTTCCACGAGGTACGTTTGCTGCCCGCCGTCACTCAGGGTCGAGGCACCGAGGACCGAGACGGCTGGCTGCGACGGCGGCGGGCGAAGGAGGAACGATGACCCGCCCGGGCCTGCCCAAGCTGATCGCCACGGATCTCGACGGGACGCTCGTCCGCAGCGACGACACCGTCTCGGCGTACACCCACGCGGTGCTCGACCGGGTGCGGGCCGCCGGTATCCCGGTGGTCGGCGCCACCGGTCGCGGGCCCCGGCTGGCCGGAATGACCCGCAACGACATCCGGGCCGCGGACTTCCTGGTGATGGCCGGCGGCGGCCGGGTCGTCGACCAGAGCGACCCGGCCGGGCCGGTGGTGCTGCGCGACGAGCGCCTCTCCGCCGAGGTGCTGACCGCGCTGCTTGCCGACCTGGAGGCGGCCGTCGGGCCGCTGACCGTGATGGTCGAGGCGTCGGACGAGCACGGTGCCCCGCTCTGGGGCGACTACCACCCGAGCTGGCCCTACCAGCACGAGTTCGAGGCGCGCAGCCGCGCCGAGTGCCTCTCGTGCGACGTGATCAAGGCGTTCGTCCGGACCGCCGACCACCACGTCGACGAACTCCTCGCGGTCGCCCGGCGGATCGTCCCGCCGGAGGTCGCCACGCTCACCCAGGCGGGGCTGGGCTTCGTCGAGATCTGCCCGCCGGGGGTCGACAAGTCCACCGGGCTGACCGTGGTGGCGCAGCGCCTCGGCGTCGACCCGGCCGAGGTCCTGGTCTTCGGCGACATGCCCAACGACCTGCCGATGTTCGAGTGGGCCGGCTGGGCCCGGGTCGCGGTCTCCAACGCCCACCCGATGGTCCGCGCCGCCGCGGACGAGGTGACCCTGCGCAACGACGACGACGGGGTGGCGGTGTACCTCGATCGGCTACTGTCCCGCTGATGGGAGAGGCACCACGGCTGATCGCCACCGACATCGACGGCACCCTGCTCCGGGACGACCGCACGCTCAGCCCGCACACCGCCGACGTGCTGGCCCGGCTGTCCGCGCGGGGCACGCCGGTCGTGCTGGTCACCGGCCGCCCCATCCGGTGGCTCAAGATGGTGTACGAGCAGCTCGCCGAGCCGCTTCCGGCGATCTGCGCCAACGGCGCGGTGGTCTACGACCCGGTCGCGGACGAGGTGGTACGGGCCGACCCGCTCGCCCCGGAGCTGCTCGCCGAGGTGGCCCGGCGGCTGCGCGCCGAGGTGCCGGAGATCAGCTTCGCGGTGGAGATCGTCGACAGCCGGCAGATGCGGCACGAGGCGCACTACCCGCTGCGCTGGGACGCCGACCACGACGCGATCCGGGCGGTCGAGACCCCCGAGGAGCTGCTGGCGGCACCGGCGGTGAAGCTGTTGGCCCGGTCCGCCGAGCAGGATCCGGACGCGTTCGTCGCGCTGGTGGCCGCGGCCCTCGAAGGGCTGGCCGAGGCGACCCACTCGTCGTACTCGGGGCTGGTGGAGATCTCCGCCGCCGGCGTGACCAAGGCGGCCGGGCTGGCGTGGTACTGCGCGCGGCTCGGCATCGACGCCCGGGACGTGCTCGCCTTCGGCGACATGCCGAACGACGTGCCGATGCTGACCTGGGCCGGGCGGGGAGTGGCGGTGGCGAACGCGCACCGCGCCGTCCTGGAGATCGCCGACGAGGTCACGGCGGCGAACTCGGCGGACGGCGTGGCGGCGTACCTGGAGAAGGTCTTCGGGGTGGGGTGAGCGGCCGGCCGGCGTCCCCGGCCGGCCGCGCGGTCAGAGGTACTGGCCGGTGCTGTGCCCCTCGCCGCCCTGCGGCGGCTGGCCCATCCCCGGCATGCCCGGCAGCATGCCGACGCCGGGGCCGCTGGGCAGCGCCTGCCGGCCGGAACGCATCTGCTCCAGCTGCACCCGGGCGGCCATCTGCTGGGCGACCAGGGCCGCCTGGATGCCGTGGAACAGGCCCTCCAGCCAGCCGACGAGCTGGGCGTGCGCGATGCGCAGCTCGCCCTCGCTGGGCGCCTTCTCCTCGGTGAAGGGCAGCGAGATGCGTTCCAGCTCCTCGCGCAGCTCGGGGGCGAGCCCCTCCTTCAGCTCGACGATCGACCGCTGGTGGATCTCCCGCATCCGGTGCCGGCTGGCGTCGTCGAGCGGGGCGGCCTTGACCTCCTCGAGCAGCTGCTTGATCATGCTGCCGATCCGCATCACCTTGGCCGGCTGCTCGACCAGTCGGGTCGGGTCCTCGCCGTGTGCCTCGTCGGTCTGCACGGTGCCGACGGGCCGCCCGTCCGGGCCGACCACCACCACCGTTCCGGAGTGACCGGTGCCATCCTGGCCCGGCTCGTCGTTCTGTCCAGCGGAGTGCGCTTCGGTCATGGGACCCATCTTTACCCAGCGGCGAGCGCCCATGCGCCCGGGGACCGATCCCGACGGCGGATCCGCGCGTGATCCGCGCTACGGTCGCGCCATGCCCGCCGACCCCCGCGACGTGCTCAGCCGCCCCGCTCCGGCCCCGGACGTCACCGTCTCCTACGGCGACCACCCGGACCAGCTCGCCGACCTGCGCGTCCCCGCCGGGTCGGGCCCGGCCCGGCCGCTGGTCGTGGTGGTGCACGGCGGCTTCTGGCGGGCCGGGTACGACCGGCGGCACACCGACCCGCTGGCCGCCGCGCTGGCCGGGCTGGGCCACCCGGTGGCGCAGGTGGAGTACCGCCGGACGGGGCAGCCGGGTGGCGGCTGGCCCGCGACGCTGACCGACGTGCTGACCGGCGTGACGGAGCTGCCCCGGCTCGCGGCCGAGGCGCTGCCCGGCCGGGTCGCCGCCGGGCCGCCGCTGCTGGTGGGCCACTCGGCGGGGGGACACCTCGCGCTGTACGTGGCGGCGACCGCCCCGGACGCCGTCGGCGGCGTGCTGGCGCTGGCCCCGGTGTCGAACCTCGCGGAGGCGTACCGGCTGGATCTGGACGAGGGGGCGGTGGCCGCGCTGCTGGGCGGCGGCCCGGCGGACCACCCCGAGCGGTACGCCGCGGCGGATCCACGTTCATTGGTGCCCATTCCGACACGCACAGTAGTCGCGCACGGCTCACTCGATGAGCAGGTTCCGGTCGGGATGAGTCGGGAGTTCGTCGCCGCCAGCCGGGCGGCGGGCGGCGACGTTCACCTCGTTGAGCTGCCGGAATGCGAGCATTTCGGGCTCATCGATCCGGAGTCCGCCGCGTGGCCACAGATCACGGCTGCTTTCCGATCGCTGCGGAAAGATCGCTAAGCATTGACGCAGCGTCGCTGACCGGGTAGAACGCCGAGGGGGCGTGATCCGCCCTGCAACGCTCCCCGGAAGGAACTCGGTGTCGCAGATGAACCGCAGGCGGGCCCTCCAACTGCTGGCCGCTCTCGGTACGGCCGGACTGGTCGCCGGGTGCGGCACCGACGACGCCGACGGCGAGGCGGGCACGGGAAGCCCGATCAAGATCGGCCTCGTGGCGCCGACCAGCGGCGGCCTCAAGGCGATCGGCGACGAGATCACCAACGGCTTCCAGCTCTTCCTCGAGCTCAACGACAAGCTGCTGGGCGGGCACCCCACCACCCTGCTCACCGCCGACGAGGGCGAGAGCGTCAAGACCGGCAAGGCCGCCGTCGAGGGGCTGCTGAAGCAGGGCGTGCTCGCCCTCACCGGCGTGGTCGACGCGAACGTCATGTCCGGCATCCGGGACACCGTCGAACAGGCCCGGGTGCCCCTGATCGGTTCCAACGCCTCGCCGTCCAGCCTCCAGAGCGTCGTCTACATCTGGCGGACGTCGTACGTGCTCGACGAGGCCGGCCGGGCGCTGGGCCGCTACCTGCGCGAACAGCTGGAGTCGTCGGCGCGGCTGGCGATCATCGCGCCGGACAGCGTCGGCAGCCAGGACGTGGTGCGGGGCTTCCGGCAGGAGTTCGGCGAGTCCGACCCCCGGATCAAGGACGCGGTGGTCTCGACGGAGGTCTTCACCAACCCGTCGAAGTCCGCGTACCGGGCCGACATCCGCAAGGCGCTGGGCCGGAACCCGACGGCGGTGTTCTGCTTCTTCGCCGGGCCGGCCGCCGTCGAGTTCATCAAGCAGCTGCGCATCGAGGGGTTCACCGGCAAGGTCTACGCCCCCGGCTTCCTCACCGAGGGCGCCGTGCTGAGCAGCGTCAAGGCCGAGGACGCCCTGGGCATCCAGACGGCGCTCAACTACTCGTCCGACCTGAACAACACGGCCAACCGCCGGTTCGCCTCGGCGTACCGCAAGAAGCACGGCACCTCGCCGACCACCTACGCGATGGCCTCGTACGACGCCGCGCAGGTGCTCGACCAGGCGATCCGGATCGCCGGCGGGTCGCCCACCCCGCAGCAGGTCAACCTGGCCCTCGGCAAGATCGGCCAGATCGACAGCCCGCGCGGGGTGTGGCAGTTCAACCAGCCCCGTACGCCGCAGCAGAGGTGGTACCTGCGCGAGGTCCAGCTCGACGGCCAGGTGCTGTCCAACGTCCTCGTGACCGAGCTGGCCACGCTCGGCTGAACCACCACCCCGCCCCACCCCCACGCGTCCGGTGGAGGTGGGGCGGCGGAGCGGCAGGTCAGTGGCGGAGTTCGGCGATGCAGCACTTCACGCTGCCGCCGCCCTTCTTCAGCTCGGCCAGCTCGACCGGGACCGGGTGGTAGCCGGCCGCCTTCAGCTTCCCGGCCAGGCGGGTCGCCTCGCTGTTCAGCACGACGTTGAGCCCGTCGCTGACCAGGTTGAGGCCGAAGGCCAGGGCGTCCTCGGCGTCGGCGACCACCGCGTCGGGGAAGAGCTGCGTGAGCACCCGCTGGCTGGCGGCCGAGAAGGCGCCCGGGTAGTAGACGACGTTCTCGTCGTCGATCGAGGCGAGCGCGACGTCCAGGTGGTAGAAGCGCGGGTCGACCAGGCGCAGCGACACCACGGGCCGACCGAGCGCCTCCTGCGCCTCGGCGTGCGCCGGCAGCTCGGTGCGGAAGCCGTGCCCGGCGAGGATCAGCCCGCCGTGCGCCTCCGGCAGGTACGCGAAGTCGCCCTCGCCCTCGTTGGTCTCGATCGGCGCGATGAACCGCCAGCCCTGCGCCTCGTAGAACGCCCGGTGCGCGGCGGCCTCGGCGGCCCGCTGCTCGTGCTTGAACTGCGCGCCGTAGACCGTGCCGTCGACCACGAACGCCCCGTTGGCCGCGTAGACCATGTCGGGCAGGCCCTGCTCGGGGGTCAGCAGGTGCACCTCGTGGCCGAGACCGACCAGGGTCTCCCGCAGCCGGTCCCACTGCTTGACCGCAAGCTGCGAGTCGACCGGGGTGGTCACGTCCATCCACGGATTGATCGCGTACTCGACCGCGAAGTGCTCGGGCGAGCACATGAGATATGTCCGCTTTCGCGCGACTCGCTGCTGGTTCACGATGACCAAGGGTAGGTACCCTCGAACTTTGGTAACAGCCACAACCGTTGCTTCCCAGAGGCGGAACGTTGCAGATAGATGACGTGGACCAGCGGATCATTGCGTTGCTCGTCGCGGACGCCCGCGCCTCGTACGCCGACATCGGTCAGCGGGTGTCGCTCTCCGCTCCGGCGGTCAAACGGCGGGTGGACCGGCTGCGGGCGGCCGGCGTGATCCGGGGCTTCACCGCCGTCGTCGACCCCGCCGCCGTCGGCTGGACCACCGAGGCGTTCGTCGAGCTGTTCTGCGCCGGTCGGACCACCCCGGCCCAGATCGGGGTCGCCACCCGCCGGCACCCCGAGGTGGTCGGCGCGTACACCGTCTCGGGCGAGGCCGACGCCCTCGTACACCTGCGGGCCGCCGACATCGGGCACCTGGAGGCGGCGCTGGAACGGCTGCGGGCCGAGTCCTTCGTGACCTCGACCCGGAGCACCATCGTGCTCTCCCGGCTCGTGGACTCCCCCGGCGTCGGCCCCTCGCCCCGCTGACCCGGACGCGGCGGAACGCGGCGCGGAAGGTCGGCGGAGGGCCGGAACCACCCGCCGGCCGGGCGCGTCGAACCGGCCATGACACGGGGAGCCCACATCTTCGCGGTCGGCACGCTGGCCGCGCTCACCCTGCTCGGCGGCAGCGCGATCCCGGCGGCGCCGCCCGATCCACCGGGCCCAAGGCAGCCGACGGCCGCGCCCGTGCTGGTCTCCTACGACTCCTGCGCCCAGGCGCTGGGCGGGCTCCGCGCCGCCGCCGACGCGTCCGTCGGCCCGTGGGGCTTCGGCAACGGCTGGCGCACCGGGGCCGCCTTCGGCGACGTGGCCAAGGACGCGTCCGGTTCCCGGGCGTCGGCCCAGTCCGCCCAGCCCGCCCAGGAGCACTCCACGACCAACGTGCACGAGGCCGGCGCGGACGAACCCGACCTGGTCAAGACCGACGGGCGGCGGATCGTGACCGTCACCCGGGGCGTGCTGCGGGTGGTGGACCCGGCCGCCCGCCGGGAGACCGGCCGCCTCGACCTCACACGGACGCTGCCGGAGCTGGCGTGGGGTGAGCAGGCGACCCTGCTGTTGCACGGCGACCGGGCGCTGGTGCTGACCCAGATCGGCGCGGAACTCCAGTCGACGACCCGCGCCGCGCGGGCCCGCACCGCGCCGCGCCTGATCCTCGTCGACCTCGCGGGCACGCCGCGGGTGCTCGGCACCTACCGGATGGACGGCAACCTCGTCGACGCCCGGCAGACCGGGAACACCGCCCGGGTCGTGGTCCGCAGCCGCCCCCAGCTGGTCTTCCCGTACGCCGAACGGGGCACCGACGCGACGCGGACCGCCGCCAACCGCGCGGTCATCGCCGCCGCCGGCGTGGAGGCGTGGCTGCCGGCGTACGAGTGGACGGCCGGAACGGAACGGCACACCGGCCGCGTCGGCTGCGACCGGTTGAGCCGGCCGCCCGCCTGGTCCGGCACGTCGATGCTGACCGTGCTCAGCTTCGACCTCGCCGGCGACCGCCTCGGCGACGGCGACCCGGTCAGCGTCGCCGCCGACGCCACCACCGTCTACGGCACCGGGAGCAGCCTCTACCTCGCCGGGGAACGGCCGGTGCCGCCCCGGCCCGGCTCGTTCCGTGGGGACGTCCGGCGGCCCGACCCGCAGGTCACCGAGATCCACCGGTTCGACACCGGCGCGCCAGGGCGTCCCCGCTACGTGGCCTCCGGTTCGGTGCCCGGGTCGCTCGTCAACCAGTACGCCCTCTCGGAGTGGCAGGGGCACCTGCGGGTGGCCACCACCACGGGCGACGCCTGGGGCACCCGGCCGGACTCGGAGTCCGCCGTCCACGTGCTGCGTCCCGACGGGCACACGCTGGTCCGGACGGGCGCGGTCACCGGCCTCGGCCCCGGCGAGCGGATCTACTCCGTGCGCTTCCTCGGCGGCTCCGCGTACGTGGTCACGTTCCGGCTCACCGATCCGCTCTACGCCGTCGACCTGACCGACCCGACCGCGCCCCGGGTCACCGGGGAGCTGAAGATCACCGGGTACTCGGCGTACCTGCACCCGCTGCCGGAGGGCCGGCTGCTCGGGGTGGGCCAGGAGGCCGACCGGCGGGGACGGGCGCAGGGGCTCCAGGTCTCGCTGTTCGACGTACGCGACCCGGCCCGGCCGAGCCGGCTCGACCAGTGGCACGTGCCGAAGGCGTACTCCGCGCTGGAACACGACACGCACGCCTTCCTGCACCACCCGGAGACGGGCCTGGTCGCGCTGCCGGTCGGCGACGACGTACGCCTGCTGCGGGTGTCCGGGACCGACATCGGCGAGGTCGGCACGGTCTCCCACACCGGCCCGGCGGGCCCGGTCCTGCGGTCGCTGCTGGTCGGGGACGTGCTCTGGACCGTCTCCGCCGCCGGCCTGCGGGCCACCGATCCGACCACCGCCCGGAGCCTCGACTGGCTCCCCGTGACCTGATCCTCCCTCCCCGGCGGGTGGGGCCCGGTTTCTCGGGGTTTCCGGGCTCCACCCGCCACCACCGCTCCGGGCTCCACCCCGCCGTCCACCGGTGGTGGGGCGTGGATCAGAGGTACATGCCGGTGCGGTGTTCCTCCTGATCAAGCTTGACCGGCTTGTCGCCCTCGCCGAAGAACCGCTTCCCGCCGAACTCGCCGTGCAGGCGGTCGTCCAGCTCGTCCGCGAGACCGGTCATCACCTGGACCGCGAGCATGAGGTGGGTGGCCTGGAAGTTACGGCCGAAGACGGGGATGGACGCCCACACGGTGTCGTCGGCGCAGTAGAGCCGGCCGATGGGCATCCGGTTGGTCAGCTCGGAGAGCTTCACGTAGAGCCGCTCGGTCGGCTCGACCTCGGTCAGCACCGGGGAGAAGACGTCCACCAGCGGCGGGTTGTCGCGGACCCGGACGAAGACCATCGCCGAACCGGCGCGGATGTTGATGTCGCCGTCGGAGTCGACCTGCAACCGGTCCGGCTCCGACTTGAGCATGGTCGAGACGACGGTGCGGACCTGCTCGGCGAGCGCGGCCGCGTCGTGCTCGGGCGCCTGGGTCGCGGCGGCCGCCGCGAGCGCCTCGTCCAGGTCGGCCTCCACGTTGCGGTCGGGGCCGAACTCGCTGCGCGCGGTGCCCAGCGGCTCCACCGGTAGCGCTTCGCCCTCGGCGTCGTGGATGAGGTAGACGAGGAAGGCGGGGTGCGGGGCGCCGTAGACGTCGCGCAGCGTCCGGGTGAGCAGGGCGGCCAGCCGGGTGGCCTCGGCGGTGCCGCTGTCCAGCCCGAAGTGCTCGCCGGAGCCCGGCACCACGCCGGGCGGCGACCAGCCGAGCGCGATCATGTCCGCCACGGCGGCCCGGTCCAGCCGGTAGCCGTCCGGCAGGGTGGCGTTGCCGACCGCGCGGGCGGCCAGCCGGCCCTCCTCGCCGACGTCGATGCTGACCGAGTAGACCGCGTCGCCGGTGCCGGAGGCGGTCGGGTCGAGCGTCAGCTCCACGTGCGTGCCAGTGGGCAGCGCCGCCAACCGCTCGGCGAGTGCCCGGGCGAACTCGTGCCAGGCCTGGGTGACCTTGGCCCGCAGGTCGGCCGTGCTGGGCTCGTCGAGCAGGATCGGCTCGTGGTGCGCCGGCAGGGTGCCGGGCGAGTCGCCGCCCGGCGCCGAGGGGTGGTCTGCCGTCATGATCGCCTCCGTCCGTCACGGTCACCCTACCCACGCAACGGGGGAGACGAATCAGCCCGACCGTGATCGGACAACGGAGGTCAGGCGGGTGTCCCGCCCGGGCGTTCGGCGCCGAGACCGACCGGCCAGGCGGCGGCCAGCGCGCTGAGCCGGGCCGCCGCGCCGGCCGGGTCCGCGCCCCGCCCGACCGCCAGCCCCAGCAGGTACGCGGTGACGGGCGCGCCCGGCCGCAGCACCTGGTGCGCCACGTCCTTGGCCAGGTCGAGCACGGCCGGCACCGGCACCTGGGCGGGATCCAGGTCCAGCTCGGCACAGGCCGCCGTCACCCAGTCGTCCATGACCGTCATCGCGCCCACTCCTCCGCCCGGCGTACGTCCTCGTCAGTGTCGCAGTCGAACCAGGGCGGCGGGCCGGCACCGGCCCACGGCACCTCGCGCACCCGCAGCCCGGCGAGCAGCGCCCTGATCGGTGCCCCCGCCAGCGGCGCGGCGGACCCGTCGCGCTGCCCGCTGGCGCGCTCGGCGGCGAGGCGGTCCAGGGCGGCGCGCAACGGGGCCACCCGCCACACGCCGCAGAGGGTCTGCCGCCGCCCGTCGCCGTCGACGTAGCAGACGCCGTCGTGACCGGCGTCGAGGTGGCCGAGCAACTCCCCGACCGCCGCGCGGGTGAGCAGGGGCAGGTCGGCGGCGAGCAGGGCGACCACCGGCGTACCGGGGTCGAGCAGGGCCAGCCCGGCCGCCGCGGCGGCGACGGGGCCGCTGCCCGGCGGCTCCTCCCGGGTCACCCGCACCCCGGCGGGCACCGGTCCGGCCGGCCCGACCAGGATGCGCGGCGCGGCATCGGCGACCGCGGCGAGCACCCGGTCCCGCATGGGCCGCCCGCCGACCGTCCGGGCGGGCTTGTCGACGCCCCCCATCCGGCGCGCGGCCCCGCCCGCCAGCACCACCGCCGCGTACGCGTCCATCCGGTCACGGTAGCCGCGCGACGGATCGGGCGGGGGTGCAGGATGGCGGGATGGGACGGGCGACTGACCGGCGCGGCGTGCTCCGCATCGACCTCGACGCGGCGGCGACGGGCCGCGCCTCGGTACGCCGGCAGGACAGCCTCGCCGTGGAGGAGCCGCTGGAGATCCGGGTCGGTGCGGCCGGTCCCGGCCGGCGACGGCCGCTCGCGGTGACCATGCGCACGCCGGGCGACGACCTCGACCTGGCGATCGGCTTCCTGCTGACCGAGGGGCTGATCCGCTCCGCCGACGACGTGCGCACCGCGCAGCTCTGCGCCGGCGCGGAGACACCCAACACGTACAACGTGGTGGACGTGGTGCTGGCGCCCGGCGTGCCCGAACCCGCCGTCGATCCGGCCCGGAACTTCTACACCACCAGCTCCTGCGGGGTGTGCGGCAAGGCGAGCATCGACGCCGTGCGTACCCGATCGGTCTTCGCGGTGGGCGACGACCCGCTGACCGTGCCGGCGGCGGTCCTGACCGCGCTGCCGGACCGGCTGCGCGCGGCGCAGCGCGGCTTCGACCGCACGGGCGGCCTGCACGCGGCGGGCCTGTTCACCGCCGACGGCGACCTGGTGGTGCTGCGCGAGGACGTGGGCCGGCACAACGCCGTCGACAAGGTGGTCGGCTGGGCGGTCCGCGAGCGGCGGCTGCCGCTGGCCGGGCACGTCCTGCTGGTCTCCGGGCGGGCGAGCTTCGAGCTGACCCAGAAGGCGTGGATGGCGGGGGTGCCGCTGCTCGCGGCGGTCTCCGCGCCGAGCACCCTGGCGGTGGAACTGGCCGAGGAGGCCGGGCTGACGCTGGTCGGCTTCCTGCGCGGCGAGGCGATGAACGTCTACACCCGCCCCGACCGGATCACCACCTGATCCGCCCGCTAGCCGAAGAGCCCCAGCCGGAACGCGGCGTCGCGGGCCACCAGGAAGCCGGCGATGCCGAGGATCCAGCCGAGCATGCTGCCCGAGGTTCGCATGATCCAGGCGTTGAGCCGGGCCAGCACCGGCTCGATCAGCCTCGGCAGCGCCATCCGGGCCGCCAGCAGCAGCACCGCCGGCAGGACCATGACCAGGCAGTAGCCGGCAAGCAGCCCCACCATCTCGGCCGCGCCGAGCCCCGAGGTGGTCAGCAGGCCGACCGCGCCGAGGTACGGCAGCATCGTCGCCACCTCCGCGAGCGCGGCGAGCAGCGCCAGCCCCACCAGCCACCGCGCGGAGGAGTCGCCGGCGGTGGCCCGGTCCCGCCAGCGCAGCACCCCGCCACTGCGCGGACGCCGCTTGCTGTCGTAGCGGAAGCTGAGCAGGAACAGCCCGACCCCGAGGACGAGCTGCGCCCAGAGCACCGGCCGGTTGTCCATCGCGCCGCCGAGGACGTCGGCCAGCCGGCTGCCGCCGAGGGCGAGCAGCAGCCCGACGCCGAAGTAGAAGACGACGATCGTGCCGAGGTAGACGAGGATCCGGCGGGCGTTGACCTGCCCGGGAGCGAGCAGCAGCCAGACGGGGATGAAGAGCGTGCCGATGCTCGTGCTGTCGACCAGGGCCAGGCCGGCGAGCGACAGCAGCAGTCCGACGCTCATGCGGTGCTTGCGATGGGTTGGGGCACGGACCCATTCTGTGCCGGCGTCGAACCCACCGACTCGCCTTACGGAACGAACATCCCCTACATCTTTCGACGGAGAACGCCACACCGTCGCTCCCGGTGGCGCCTTCGGCGGCGGTCAGCGCGGGCGGGCCCAGGCGGTGAAGCGGGCGGTCAGACCGGCCGGCGTCGTGGCGTGGTCCAGCGCGGCCAGTTCCTCGCCCGCCTCGGCCTGAAGGGTCGCCAGGTGCATCAGCAGGGCCGGTCGGTCCGTCCGGTACTCGGCGAGCAGCCGCAGCTTCGCCGCCGAGCACGGCCAGCCGATCCCGCAGGCCGCACAGCGCCAGGTAGGCCGGGTGGGCAGATGGGCGCGGCGCCGGTTCATGCCGGGACCCGCCGGCGGGCCGTCGCCAGCGAGGCCGAAGCTGCGGTACGCCAGCGGACCCCCTCGCACCACACGTAGAGCGAGCGCCGGTCCACGGCGTCGCCGCGTGCGTCCAGCTGGTAGACGTCGATCCAGCACCAACCGTGGTACGTGTGCCAGTCGGTCAGGACCCGGATCACGCGCACCACGATCGGGCGGACGAACTGCGGGCTCGCGGACCGGGTCAGGTGCAGGACGTCACCCGACCTGATCTGCCGCAGCACGGGCTTCGGGTCCGGCTTCGGGTCCGGCTTTGGCGGCGGCTGGCGCTCCGGCAAGGTCTTTCCCCTCGTCCATCGGTGGAGGAGGGGGCCGCCACGGACGCTCGCCCGGCGGCGACCCCCTCGCGGCACGACCGGCGGGCCTCGGGATGCCTCCACCGGCTCGCGCCGTCTACAAAGCACCCTGCCGAGGGTTGCCAGCCGATCACACCGCGTAGCAGTCTGTACCGGGGATATTCAGGACGTTCAGGCGAGGAGCGGGAATGAACCGGGCGGTTCAGATAGCGATGGCGAAGGCCGGCGAGACTGCGGAGAGCCTCGCAGCTCAGATCGGCGTCGACCCGAAAACGGCGGCACGCTGGGTGAGCCAGGGACGAATCCCGCAGACCCGACACCGTGCCCGGGTCGCCGAGATCCTCAACAAGGACATAGAAGAGCTCTGGCCGGACGCACTGAAGCGAAGAGAGCCAGCGTGGTTCAGACCGTGGACCGAGATCGAGCGTGAGGCGTCCGGGCTGCGGTGGTTCGAGTCAGCCGTTCTCCCGGGCCTCCTACAGACCGAGGACTACGCCAGGGCGGTCCTCACCAGCGGGCCGCTGATGGCTGACGCGGAAGCCTATGTCGACGCCCGGCTACGCCGGCAGGCCGCCGTGCTCGACCGTCCGCGTCCTCCTCTCCTGGTCTTCGTGATCGACGAGGCTGCGCTCCGGCGGGGAGAGCCCGAGGTCATGCACTCGCAGCTCGATCACCTGATCGAGCTTGCCCGACGTCCGAACGTCATGATCCACGTTCTTCCTCTCCGTGCCGGGCTCCACCCCGGCCAGGCCGGGCCGTTCATCATCGCCAGCACGCCCGACGGCGAGGTCGGCTACCTCGATGACCAAGCCACCGGCCGTCTCACGAATGACGTTGCTCCGCTCTGGGCGGTCTGGGATACCGTGAGATCGGTCGCGCTTCCGCGAGACCAGACCATCGACCTGTTGAGAGCGCGATCATGGATGACCTGACCAGCGCGCAGTGGCGCAAGAGCACCCGCAGCAGCTCGAACGGCGGCGCCTGCGTCGAGGTCGCCGACAATCTTTCCGGCGTCGTCGCCGTCCGTGACTCGAAGGACCCGGCCGGCCCGGCGCTCACCTTCGCACCGGCGGCGTGGCGCGCGTTCGTCGCCGAACTGGCCGAGCGGGCCTGACGACCGAAGCGCACGTCGGGCCCGGCGCGGGCGAGCAGGATCGCGGACACCCAGCCAAACCCGAGCGCCGCGCGGGAGACGTCTCGTGACCGCCAGCAGTCGAGCTGGTGCCTCGTCACGCAGCCTCGACCGGGTGATTCGCGCCTCGTGCGGCGGTGGCGGAGCCCGCCCGCGGGCGAACAGGTCGCGCGACGCTGTCGAGCTGAGTCGTCTGTGACATCAGGCGATGCCTGGTTCGCTGCGACACCGGATGGCGGTGAATCGTCTGCGACATCAGCTCGACAGTCCCACGCGAGCCGCAAGGGCCGCCCGATCCCGGCGGTGGACCGCATCGGCGCGCCGCCAGCTCCTCCACCGGGCGAGACGGAGACGCCCGGTCGGTGCTTGACTGCCCGGCATGGAGCTGAGCGTCGGCGAGCAGCAACTCCCCGCCACCCTGACCCTGCCGGCCGGGCCGGCCCGGGGCGCCCTCGCCGTACTGCACGGCTCCCACGCCGACAACCGGTCGTACTTCCTCTATGAGCACCTGGCCCGGCTGCTGCCGCCTGCCGGCATCGCGGTGCTGCGCTACGACCGGCGCCCCCGGATCGACGGACGCGACGTGCCGATGAACGCCCAGGCCGACGATGCGGCGGCGGCCCTGGACGTGCTGCGCCGGCAGGTCGGTGACGTCCCGGTCGGACTGTGGGGGTTCAGCCAGGGGGCCTGGGCGGCGGCGCTGACCGCCAGCCGCCACCCGGTCGACCTCCTCGTGCTCGTCGGGTGCAGCGGGGTCAGCCCCGCCCGGCAGATGCGGTACGGCACCGCCGAGCAACTGCGCCGCCACGGGTACGGCGACGCCGACCTCGCCGAGCTGGGCCGGCTGCGTGGGGTCGCAGAGGCGTACCTTCGCGGCGGGCTGTCCCGGGCGGTCGCCCAGGCGGAGCTGGACGCCGCCGTCGAGCGGCCCTGGTTCCCGCTGGCGTTCCTGCCGCGCGAGGTGCCGGAGCCCGGCGCCTGGGCCGACATGGACTTCGATCCGGAACCGGTGTTCGCGGCGCTGACCTGCCCGGTGCTGCTCTGCTACGGCGACACCGACGCCTGGATCCCGATCGAGGAGAGCCTGACGGTGTGGCGCCGGGCGGCCGTTGCGGCAGACCTGACCATCGCCCGGCTGGCCGGCTGCGACCACGCACCCACCCTGCACGAGGCCGAGAACCTGGCCGGCATCAGCCCGCAGTACGCACAGATCCTGCTCTCCTGGCTGGACCGGCGGCTCCCCACAGTTCGATGACGTGGCGGCCTGGCACGCGTTCGTCGCCGAGTTGGCCGAGCGGGCCTGACCGTCCGGGGCGCGCTCCGATGCCCGGCGGCCGTGGAGATGGAAGGCTTGGCTGGGCGACGTGTGGCTTCAGTCGGGCGTACCGAACTGGAGCCAGACGCGGACCCGCTCGGTGACCTCGTCGCGTCCGCCGAGGGCGTCGCGCACCTCTGCGGCAAACGTGGCTCGGCCCTGCGTGGACGGCAGCCGGTCGGTCGACAGGGCGGAGAAGACGCCGCCCACCATGTCATCGACGGTGAGCGGCGCGTCGTACCGCACCGACGACTCCGCGTACCGGTAGCTGGCGCGAACGAGGGCGTCCCGGTCCATGAAGTGGATGGCGACGGCGGCGGTCAGCGCGCCGATCGTCCGTCCGTCGAGTAGCCGACCCAGCGCGGGCAGGTCGTTGTCGGTACCGAGCATCCACACGGTGTTGACCGTCGCGGCGTCGAGGGCGGCCTGGCGGGCCAGAACCAGCATGTCCGGCTCCGGGTCCACGCCGATGACGGTCCCGACCCGGGCGGCGAGCGGGAGGCTCAACTGGGCGGTGCCGCAGCCGAGGTCGACCACCGTGTCCTCGGCGCTGAGGCCGAACGCTCCGACGAGGGCGTCGAGCGCCTCGGGCGGGTAACCACGCCGGTGCCTCGCGTAGTACGTCGCCACCTCACCGCTGAAACTCGCCTTCATCTCGACAGCCTGCCCGCGGCGCAGTTCGGAAAGCGAGCGATTCTGCTCAGGGCATGGCCGGCGCCTACAGTCGGGCCATGAGCACCGGCAGAGGCGTGCGGGCGGTCTACCCCGGCAGCTTCGATCCCTTCACTCCCGGGCATCTGAACGTGGTGGACCGGGCACGCCGCCTCTTCGACGAAGTGGTCGTGCTCGTCGCCGTCAACAGCCTCAAGAATCCGGGCACCGACGAAGAGGAGCGAGCGGCCGCTGTCCGGGCCGTTCTGCCGGTCGGGTGGACCTCCGTCAGCGTTGCGGCCTGGAGCGGGTTGACCTCCGCCTACTGCCGTCGCCACGAGGTAGGAGTGATCGTCCGCGGCTTGCGGAACACCACCGACATGCAGAGCGAGTACCGGCTCGCCGCGATGAACGAGTCGCTCGGTGTCCCCACGGTGTTCCTGCCTGCGCAGCCCGAACTGACCGCGGTGTCCTCGACCGCGGTACGCACGCTGGGAAAGTGACCTTCGTCCACGCAACCGCAGACGGCTGGGTGTCACGCGAGCGGTTCCCACCGAGGAGGAAGGAGAGCGGTGATCTTCATCAGGAACCGGCGTTTCGGCCTGCTCTGGAGCAGCACGCTACTGTCCAACTTGGGCAACTGGCTGATGATCGTCGCGGTGCCGGTCTACGTCTACACGATGACCGGGTCGACGTTCAGCAGTGGTCTCGCCTTCGTCGCGCAGACCCTGCCCGCGATCGCCTTCGCGCCCCTGGCCGGGGTGCTGGTCGACCGGTGGGACCGGCGAGCGGTCATGGTCGGAGCGGATTTGCTGCGCATGGTCATCGTGCTGGCACTGCTCGTGGTCGACGATCCGGGCATGCTGTGGCTGCTCTACACGGCGATGTTCTTCGAGAGCGCGATCGGCCACTTCTTCCAGCCGGCGGCCCGGGCGGCGGTGCCCGCAGTCGTCGGTCGGGGCGGTGACCTGGACGCGGCGAACGCCTGGAACACGGTTGCGAGCGGCATCGTCCGCCTCGCCGGCGCACCCCTGGGCGGCGCGCTCTACGCCCTCTTGGGTTTCGACGGTCTGGTGCTGATCGACTCCGCGACGTATCTGCTCTCCGCCGTGCTGATCTTCGGAATGGGCCCACTGCGGGTGGCCGACAATGGGCGCCAGCCGGAAAAGTCCTCCTGGCTGGCCGCCTTCTGGGGGCAGGTCCAGGAGGGCCTGGCCTTCCTGCTCAGGCACTCCGTCCTCCGCGCGACGCTCCTCGTCTCCAGCCTCTTCCTGTTGGCCAACGCCGCTCTGAACGTACTTCTGGTGCCGTATGTCATCGATGTCCTCGGCGGCGACGCCAGCGACGTGGGCATCCTGATGGCGGCACTTGGCGTCGGCTTCCTGGCCAGCGCATACGTTGGCAACGTGCTGTCCCGCAGCGGGCTTCTCCGGCTGTCGTTCACCGGTTGCCTGGCGGTGATCACCCTCTGCTTCGCCGGGCTCTTCCTCATCCACCACTTCGTCGCCGCATTGGTCTTCATCGCCCTGGCCGGTCTGCCCGGTGGCGCGCTGCTGATGCTGGTCCAGGTCCAGGTTCAACGTCAGACCCCGGACCGCCAGCTCGGTCGGGTCGGATCCGCTTTCACGGCTGCCGAGATGGCCGCAACCGTCGTCGGCGCGTCGGCGGGCAGTGTCGCCGGACAACACCTGCCCCTCACCACCACGGTCTGGCTCGTGATCGGCGTGTTGGCAACCAGCGCGGTGCTCGCCGCCGTGCTGCTACCCACCCGGCCCACGCCGGCGGCGGAGCCGGAGGCAGCGGAACCGGTGATGGCGGACTGACTTCGTGGTGGCCGAGCCGCCACGCACAGCACCGGTTCTGCCGCCGCAGCCCGAATACCGTGCCCCGTGTCAGCTCGCCTGGTTCTGCTGCTCGGCCCATTCGGCGACCCGTCGCGCGCTCTCCTCCTCGGAGAGATCCTCCACCCGGGTCATGACCGACCACCGTACGCCGAAGGGGTCCCTGATGCTGGCGAACCGGTCGCCGGACACGAACGTGGACGGCGCCTCACGGACGACGGCGCCGGCCGCCTCGGCCCGGGCGACGACGGCGTCCACGTCGGGGCAGTAGAGGCCCATCGAGTAGCAGTCCTGGTCCCCTTCGGGGGCCGCGACGAGGCCGTAGTCGGGCATCGGCTCGCCGAGTTGCAGCAGCCCGTGGCCGAAGTCGAGGACGGCGTGGGCCACGACCCCGCCCATCTCGGTCACGTCGACCACGCGGGCACCGAAGATGTCCCGATAGAAGTCGATGGCGCCGCGCGCGTCGGGGATCGCCAGGAAGGGGGTCAGGCTGGTGGCGCCGTGCGGCGTACCGTTCGTGGTGTGCGCACCGTCGGCGGCTCGGGTCGTTGCAGTCATGTGACCGATCGTAGGAACGGCGGGCGTGGGCCGGCTTGAAGATTCGCGCCAGGTGCCCGCCCCGGGTGCGGCGAGCCCACGGGGTGTCCTCTATCCGGCGCGGCTGCCCACGTTCGACCGGCTCCCGCCGCCGGACGCGGTGCGGCAGCTGGTGCGGTGGTTCTGGATCCCGGAGTGGCAGATCCAGCCGGGGCGGTCCTCCCGGCAGCACCTGATCGCCTTCCCCGCCTGCAACCTCGTCGTCGAACCGGACGCGGTCGGCATCTCCGGGCCGACGACCGGCAGTTCGCACCGTGACCTCACCGGAACGGGCTGGGCCGTCGGCGCCCTGCTGCGGCCGGCGGCCGTGCCCCATCTCGTCGCGGACCCGGCGGCCCTGCGGGACCGCTACGAGGCCGTGGACCTGCCCGTCCTGCACGAGCGGGTGCAGCGCGAGATGACCGGGCCGGGCGACCGGCAGAGCCGGCACCGCCGGGCCGTCGACGCCTTCGCGGGGTGGCTCAGCGACGCGATCCCACCGCCGAACGACGAGGCGCTGCTGGCCAACGCGATGGCCGAGGCCATCGACACGGATCCGGCGATCCGGACGGTCGAGGATGCCGCCGTACGCGTGCGCCTGTCCACCCGCTCGTTGCAGCGGCTCGCGGGACGGTACGTCGGGCTGCCGCCGTCGACGATGATCCGCAGGCGTCGGCTACAGGAGGCGGCCGAGCGCCTGCGTACCGACCCGGACACGACCCTGGCCGCTGTCGCCGCCGACCTTGGCTACAGCGACCACGCCCACCTCGCCAACGAGTTCCGGTCGGTCCTCGGCCTCTCCCTGAGCAGTTACCGGCAGCGGGTCACGCGCGAGGACGGCGGGGTGTGACAGGACGGATGACCGGGTTCTCCCCGGTCGTCCGATCCGGGTGCGCCAGGGGAATCTCCCCGATGCCCGGCCGACATCGGGAGACGAGGCTCGATGTCATGAAAATCATGAACAGCCGGACCGCCCTCGTGGCGACGGCGCTCGCCACCGTGTTGACCGTCGTGGCCCCCGGCGCGGTCAACGCCGCGCCCCCGGCCCGCTCCGCCGCCGACTGCCGCCCCGGCACCCTCGACCCCGGCCCACTCCGGCAGGCGATCGCCGGATTACCCAACTCCGACGCCACAAGCGCCCAGGTCCGGATCACCACCCCGGACGGCTGCTGGACCGGCGCCACCGGCGTCCGTGACCTGCGCAGTGAGGCCCCCGTGCCGCCGCACGCACGCTTCCGGATCGGCAGCGTCACCAAGGTCTTCACCGCCGCGCTGGTGCTGCAACTGGTCGCCGAGGGCCGCATCGACCTGGCCGACCCGGTGCAGCGGCACCTGCCCGGGCTGCTGCCCGCCGACTACCCGACCGTCACCGTCCGCCAGCTGCTCGACCACACCAACGGCATCCCCAGCCCGACCATGCCGGACGGCATCGAGTGGCAGCTCGCCCAACGGTACGACCGGTGGACCCCGGAGCAGATCGTGCGACTCGGCCTGCGCAACCCCCGGGAGTTCGAGCCCGGGACGAAGCAGCACTACACCAACATGGGCTACATCGTCGCCGGCCTGCTGGTGGAGAAGGTCACCGGCCACCCGTACGCGCGGGAACTGGACCGGCGGATCGCCCGCCCGCTCGGCCTGCGGGACACGTACGCCCCCGGCGACGACCCGCGCATCCTCGGTCCGCACGCGCACGGGTACCAGGCTGTCGTGCGCGACGGGGCCACCGAGCTGGTCGACGTCACGACGTGGAGCCAGACCTTCACCCCGGCCGCTGGCAACGTCATCTCCAGCCTCGCCGACCTGGACACGTTCGTCGCCGCGCTCTTCGCCGGCCGGGTCGTGCCGCCGGCCCAGTTGGCCGAGATGTTCACCCTGCCCGGGGTCCCCGACGTCGCCGGTGGTCCGGCCCGGTACAGCGCCGGGCTCACCGCGTTCCCGCTGCCCGGAGGTGAATTCCTGTGGATCAAGACGGGTTCCCGGTTCGGCTACCTGACCGGCGTGGCGGCCACCCGCGACGGCCGGTTCCGGACGCAGTACTCGATCACCGGGACCGACGCCAAGGGTGAGGAGCTCAGCCGTACCGCTCAGGCTGTCATCGGCGCCGCGCTCGGGATGCTCTGACGGGGGTCAGCGGGGTCAGCGGGGGCCGCGTCGGCGGCGCCGGCGCCGTAGCACTCCGGGGTTTCCCACCGCCGGCCAGCCGTCCAGCTCGGACGGCGGCACGCCCCGGCGCAGCAGGTCGTCGAGGAGCAGCGCCATCGAGTGACCGGGGTGCTCGGCCAGGGCCCGTTCCAGGGCCACGGCCGCCAGCGCGCCCTGCCCCGCCCGCCAGGCGGCAAACGCCAGCAGCGCGGCCGGCACGGCGATCAGTTCCGGCTCGGCCCGGCGCAGCACGTCGGTCCAGAGTGCGATGTCCTCGTCGCGCCCGTCGGTGCGCTCCCAGGCATGGTCGCGGACGGGCACGTGGGTCAGCAGCACGCTCAGCCAGGCGACCTCGTCGTCGGTGAGCCGCTGACCCCGCCGGTGCCGGCGCAGCGTGGTGCGTACCGCCGCCGCCCCCGCGGACCGCACCGTCCGCTCGCCGCGCAGGTCGGTCGCGGGCGCCCGGTCGAGCAGGTCCGCGAGGCGTCGCTCGGCGCGGGCGGTGGCCCGGCGTACCGCCGTACGGGCCTGACCGGTCACCGGGGCGACCTGCGCGACCAGGGCGGCCCGGTCGGGCAGGGCGACCTGGCCGGCGAAGACGGCTGCCGCGCTGACCTCGCTGGCGCCGACGTCGTAGGGGGTGCCGTCGGGCGGGCAGCACGCCGGCTCGGTGCAGAGGTACGACCAGTAGCGGCCCTCGGTGACGCGCAGGGCGTCGAGCACGGGGAGCCCGGCGGCGGTGAGCGCGGCGCGCACGGCGTCGACCGCCGGGGTGACCAGCGGCGCCGGGCCGTAGCCGAGGACCGTGGCGGTCTCGGCGTGCTGCCGGGCGATGACGCCGGCGAGGTGCCCGGCGGGGTCGCGCGGGTCGGCGAGGTCGGGCAGGTCCGCGCGGGCGGCGAAGGTGATCCGGCGGTCCCGCATCGCCACCACGACGACGCTGTCGGTCGGGTGGAAGCCGAGCAGGTAGGGCACGGCGGCGATGAGGTCGGCGGGGGAACGGACGGCGAGCCGGGGGCGGTCGGTCGGGGTCATGGCTGGCAGCCTGCGACGGGTGCGTCGCGGTCGCCGGCCCCTGTGGACGACACGCGCGTTATCCACAGTCACGGAACGTATCGTCGCAGCTCAGGGGCTTACGTCCCGACGCGGGTCGAGTGATCGGGCCGGGTCGCCACCAGGGATGCCAGCTCGCTGCGGGAGCCGACGCCCAGCTTGGGATACGCCTTGTAGAGGTGGTAGCCGACCGTCCGGGGGCTCAGGAAGAGCTGCGCGCCGATCTCCCGGTTGCTCAGCCCGCGCGCCGCCAACTGCACCACCTGGTGTTCCTGCGGGGTCAACCGCTGCACGGCGCCCGGGTCGGCGGCCCGCACGCTCTCCCCGGCGGCGCGCAGCTCGCCACGCGCTCGCGCGCTCCAGGGGTGGGCCTGGAGCCGGTCGAAGATCTCCAGCGCCGAGTGCAGCACGATCCGGGCCTCGCTGATCCGGCGTGCCCGGCGCAGCCACTCGCCGTACAGCAGCTCCGTGCGGGCCCGCTCGAACGGGGTGCCGCCCTCCTGGTGCAGCGCCACCGCCCGGGCGTACCGGCCATCGGCGTTGCCGTCCAGCAGCGCCTGGCAGCGCAGCGCGACCGCCCGCGTCCACGGCTGCCGGACGCGCCCGGCCCATTCGGCGTACTGCCGGGCGGCGGCCAGCCCGTCTTCCCGCCGGTCCACCCGGATCGCGGCCTCCACCAGGTCGGGAAGGCTGGCCATCGCGCCGCCCCGGTGCCGCGCGCCCAGCATGCCGGAGAGTCGGCCGAAGGCTGCCTCGTACCGGCCGAGGCCCAGGTCGAGCAGGCTCAGCGCGCCGGCGGCGTGGACGTTGCCCGGCGTCACGCCCCGCGCGATCGGTGCCGCCGCAAGCTCGACGCACCGCTGTTCCTCACCCCGGATGGCGGCCAGGCCGGCGAGCACGGTGGTCAGGTAGACCGCGTGCCGGCGCTGCCCGGTGTCGGCGGCGATCCGCAGCCCCTCCGTCGCGTTGGCCTCCGCGTCGTCGTGCCGGCCCCGCATGAGCTGGGCGCGGGCGAGCAGCGGCAGCACCGAGGCCAGCAGGCCGGCGGCACCCTGCTGACGGGCCACGGCGGCCAGCCGCGACGCGACGTCGTCCGCGCTGTCAAGGTCGGCCAGCATGAGGTGCCACCACCCGATGTCGAGCAGTTCGAGGTGCCGGTCGCACCTGGTCGTCTCCTCGACCAGCACCCGCAGCGGTGCGATGGCGGCGTCGGTGAGGGCGTTCTGCGCGGCGAACGCACGCGACAGCGCGGTGACCAGGTGGGCGCTGGGCACGCCGAGTTCCTCGGCCCGGGCGGCGGTGCGGTCCAGCGCGTCGAAGTCGCCCGCGTGGGCGGCCGCCCGGCCGGCGCGGAAGAGCAGGTGACCGGCCAGGCTCAGGTCGAGGGCGGCCACCGCCACGGCGGCGTCGGAGAGCAGGCGGTGGGCCTCCCTGGGGCGGTCCCGCGAGTCCAGCACGGTGGCGCGGACCAAGGCGATGTCGGCCAGTTGCACGGGATCGGTGACGTGGTCGGCGGCCTGGTCGGCCAGCGTCGCGGCCCGGTCCAGCTGGCCGGTGTCGGCCGCCGCCTCCGCCGCGACGGTCAGCCGCCGCCCGCGCCGGGCCCGGTCCGCGGTGAGCCCGGCGGCCCGTTCGTACATCGCCGAGACCACGGCACTTCCCCGGGCCGACCCGCTCCGCGCGGCGGTCTCCAGGGCGGCCGCCGCCTCCTCGTCCGGCCCGGTCGCCATCGCCGACCGGTGCCAGGCGTACGAGCAGACGTCGCCCCGGGCCGCGTGGACCGCCGCGAGCGCCTCGTGCGCCGCCATCCGGCTGCCGGCCTCCACGGTGTCCCGCAGTGCCGAGAACACCAGCGGGTGACGGAACACCAGCCGGCCGTCCACCAGCCGCACGAGCTGTGCCTGCTCGGCGGGGGCCAGGTCGTCCCGGGTGCAGCCGAGGCGCTCGGCGGCCGGGAACACCACGGAGGCGTCGGCGGAGGACGCGTCGGCGACGACGCCGAGCAGCCGCCGGGTCGCCTCGGGCAGCCGCCGCACCCGCTCGGCGAAGACCTCGTGGAGTCGCTGGTAGCGCGAGGACGGCAGCCGGCGCGGCATGCCGTCGACCGGCAACTCCAGCAGGGCGAGCGGATTGCCCTGCGCCTCGGTGAGCAGATCGGGCCGGAGGTGGCCGGGTACCGGCTCCGACCGCTGCGCCAGCACCTCGGCGGCGGCCGACTCGCCCAACGGCCCGACCGGCAGCTCCGGCAGACCGGCCGGGTCGAACGGGGACACCTCGTCGGTGCGGACCGCGACGATCACCGCGACCGGCTCGGCGTCGAGCCGTCGGACGGCGAAGAGCAGCGCCTGCGCCGAGGCCGGGTCGAGCCAGTGCGCGTCGTCGACCAGGCAGAGCAGCGGGCGTTCCTCGGCCAGCTCGGCCAGCAGGGTCAGCACGGCCAGCCCGACCAGGTAGCGGTCGACGTCGCCGCCGGCCTCCTGACCGAGCGCCACCCGCAACGCCCGGACCTGCGGGGCGGGCAGGGCGTCGATCCGGTCGATCTCGCGGCCCAGGAGCAGGTGCAGCCCGGCGAACGGGAAGCCCGCCTCCGACTCGATGCCGTCGGTGCGCAGCACCCGCATGTCGTCGGCGCGGGCAGCGGCGTCGCCGAGCAGCGCCGACTTGCCGATGCCGGCCTCACCCCGCAGGACGAGCACACCACTGCGTCCGGCCCGCGCCTGCCGGAGCAGGGCGTCGATCCGGGCGGTCTCCTCGCTTCGGCCGTGCAGCACGGGGGTCAACGCTACGCGGGCACCGGGCCCGTCGACACGTACCGCGCGCTGTTCGGCAGCGCTCTCCCGCGCGGACCTCAGGCCGCGTACGGGACGCGCTGGCGGGCCTCCCGCAGTGCCCGCCCCCACCAGCCGAGCTGGTCCAGGACGGTCTTGGCGGCGTTGTCGCAGCCCTGTGGTTCCACCGGCGCCCCCGCCTCGTCGAACCTGTCCCAGCAGCCGTGGAAGCTGACGGTGTCCCGCACCGTCGTCGCGTGCACCTCGGCGAACACCGGGCGCAGGTGCTCCACCGCGCGCAGCCCGCCGGAGACCCCGCCGTAGGAGACGAAACCGACCGGCTTGGCGCGCCACTCGTCGCGGTACCAGTCGATCGCGGTCTTGATCGAGGCCGGGTAGCTGTGGTTGTACTCGGGTGTCACCACCACGAAGGCGTCGGCGGCGGCCAGCCGTGGCGCGAGCGCGTCCACCGCCGCCGGCTGCGGGGCGCCGAACGCGGTGAGGGTCGGCGGCAGGTCGACCTCGGCCAGGTCGACCACGTCGATCTCGAAGCCGTCGTGCCGACGCGCCCGGTCGACGAACCAGTCGGCCACGACCGGACCGAACCGGCCCTCGCGGGTGCTGCCGACGATGACGGCGAGCCGCAGCTTCTGCATGGTCATGGTGCTCTCCCAGTGCGTTCGGGGGGGGTGTGCCGACCACGCTAGGCAGCCGGCGGGGCCCCGCCATCTGTCAACTGACCGGTCGACCGGGCCGGTCCCGCGCCGGTGGCCGGTACGGTCGTTCGACAGATGCCCGACGAGGGTTCGCGTCCCTACCGTCGGTGCCCATGACCACCGCACCCGCACCGCAGTCGTCGGCTCCGGCCGTCCGCACCCGCTGGGCCCCGGTCGTGGCGGTCGCCCTCGCCATGCTCGTGGCGACCTCCGAGATGAGCATGGCCGGCGTCGTACTGCCCTCGATCGGCGCCGACCTGGGCGCCGACCCGGCCGCCACGACCTGGGTGCTGCTCGCGTACGCGCTGCCGATGGCCGCTATCGCCATCCCGGCCGGCCGCTGGGCCGACCGGGCGGATCCCCGGCTGATCCTCGCCGTGTCCATGACCGGTGTCGGGGTCACCAGCGTGCTCGCCGCCCTCGCCCCGGCGCTGTGGGTGCTGCTGGCCGTACGGCTGCTCCAGGGCGTCGCGGGCGGGCTCACCCTGGCGGTCTACCTGCCGGTTGTCGCCGCGACCGTGCGGGCGGACCAGCGGGCCCGCGCGATCGGCGCGGTGGTGACGATCATGACCGTCGGCGGGATGGCCGGCACCTCTTTCGGCGGGCTGGTCGCCGGCGCCGTCGGTTGGCGTGCGGTGTTCCTGCTGAAGCTGCCCCTCGTCGCGGTCGCGCTCCTGCTGGGCCTGCGGGCGTTGCCCAGCGACGGCCGGGGGCTGCCCGCCCCGGGGCTGCCGCTGCTGCGCGAGGCGGTGCTGCTGGGCGGCACGGTCGCCGCGGTGCTCGTCGCCGTCGACGAGATCGCGGCCCGGCCGGTGCTGGCCGCCGGGCTCGGCGCGCTGGCCGTGGGGCTCGGCCTGACCTGGGCGCGGTTGCCCGCCTCACGGCCGGTCGTCGCGCTGGTCCGCGCCCGCCGTTTCGGGTTCACCACCCTCGGGCTGTTCCTGGTGTGCTTCAACGTCGCGGTGACTGTCTTCCTGCTGCCGTACTTCGTCGCCGACGTGCTGCACGAGGGCCCCGAGGTCGCCGGGATGCTGCTGCTGGTCCAGATCGGCGCCATGACGGTCACCTCGCCCGTCGCCGGCTGGCTCGCCGACCGGGTCGGCGCGCTCCCGACGGCGGCGACGGGCGCCGGGCTGACCGCCGGGGCCACGCTGCTGCCGGTCACCCTCTCCGCCGACGCCGGGCTGGTGCACCTCGGCTGGCAGGTCGCGCTGATCGGCGTCGGATTCGGCCTGTTCAACACCCCGGTCATCGCGGCGGTCATGGCGACGGCGCCGACCGGCTCGACCGGTGCCGCCGGCGGCGTCGGCGGCACCGTCCGGATGATCGCGACGACGCTCGCGCCGGCGGTCGCCGCGCTGTGCTGGACCGTCGCCGGGGGCGGGCTGGCCGGATTCCGTACCGCCCTGGTGGTGCTCACGGTGATCCAGGCCGCCGGCGGGCTGGCGCTGCTGGCCGCCCGGCGGCGCACCGCCCCCGGGCCCGCCCGCGCCGACGACTGAGGTCGCGCGGGGTGCGGGGGGCCCGCCCCGCGGGCGCGGCCGGGGCCCCCG